>CAYYMP010000041.1:2125-16187 GCA_964472915.1 uncultured Dehalococcoidales bacterium
TGCAGTGCTGAACCAATATGTGTCCGGGACTGTTGAAACTCATATTGGTCGACAGGCGATCAAAGTTGCGAGCGATCTCGAAGAGTTTCGGTTAGTAGCAGAGCAAATTTCGACGGCCTACAAGCGTGACCGGATTCATTACGCGTTTTTGAAGGGTATTCAGTTGCTCGAGACTGTATATAAATCCAAGCCAGTTCGCCCCATGGGGGATGTCGACCTCCTCGTAAGCAAACAGGATGTCAGTCGGGCATGTTCGGTACTTGAAGAGTTGGGTTGCCTGTATCCAGAGAGGCAAATTGGTGCCTGGTTTTTGCGCCGATTTCACTACGAAATCACGATGCAGCGGGGTTCAGTGGACATCGACGTTCATTGGGGACTTGATCATCCATTGACACTGTATCCGGTATCAACCGAAGAACTGCTGAATTCAACAGACAAATTCTCTGTCGGAAAAGCATCGGCGAACGGGGTAAGCACTGAACACATGCTCATCCACCTAATTCTGCACCTGGATCGAGAGTCTAATCTTTCGGTACTCGACCGGGTCGGGGGTGACAGACTTGAGGTGCTGCGACGGGCACAAGAGGAGGACTGGCCGTACCTGATTCGAGTCTTCGATATTGTTCAGCTTCTCAGCGTGAACGCCGCGATATTCGAGTCTGGCGGTCTGTTGAGGATCCTTAGGACACACGAGATTGAGACTCCGGCATTGTATGTGCTTGAGCTCTGCCGCTTGTTGTTACCGCGATCAATGCGGAGATGGTCAGATCAAATCGATCAGCTGAAGAATCCCAGGAGATTTGGAATCTCCGAAATTGCACAACTCGTGGATTCGGCGGTTGGTAATCGCCATTTCGCCGGATTGAATATGCGGCCGATCCGAATCGTGACATTGATTGAGCTGTTGTTATTGGGCACAAACCAGTCGGGGAGTCGAACGTGGAAAGACTGCGTTCGAGGAATCTTATCGACGCCGAAGCGACTGGCCGAGATTGTCGTGCGAACTGCTTGGGGCGGATCTTGGGCAGTGTTGGGTTCTATGGCGAAATCGCTCAGATAGTTCTGCTGTTTCAAAATACACATAACGCATGGTGTGTATGTGGCCATATATCAATATAAAAACGCGGCGAATAGAACATGGCAGTCACCTAACAGATGTTTTAGTCTTGACTAATATGCTGTAAACGCATATTGTTCTATGCCTCACCAGGAACTCAGGGCAAGACATGGAACTCAGCAGCAAACCAACTATCGATCCGCGTAAATCAGTTATGGTCTTTGATCTGGGTGGAACCTGGTTTCGTTGTGCGGTCGTGGGCCCTGACTTCTCTGTTCACTTTGCTGAAAAAGTCCCTGCAATTACCTTCAAGAATCACCCTGAATCAACAGTTCGGGAGCTTCAGCAGAAATTAGTTCGATGGATCTTGCAGAAATTTGACTCGACCAGTGCAGGACTAAACGAACGAATAGAGAGAGTTGGAATTTCTTTCGGTGGGCCTGTCAACCACCACAACGGTGTGATCCTCGGTTCCGGTCCTGTTTGGGGTACCGAGGATTCATCATTCGATCTAACAGGAGCTCTTCTGGCAGAGGGTGGCGAGGTCGATTGGGTTGTGGTGAGCGATGTCACCGCTGCGATTGTCGACCACGTGCGTATTGAGACGGCTGGTCGGATGGACGGTCAATTTGGGCTGCTCACGGTCAGTACCGGGATTGCATACCGTCATTGGAACAATGGAGTCATCGATGCCGATCCTGAACGGGGCATCCAGGGTGAAGTTGGTCATGTTCCGATTAAGTTTGCAATGAACGGTGAAACACTCGATTTCAGATGCGACTGCGGTGGTCTAAACCACTTGAATGCCTATTGTTCAGGTGCTGGGATTGAAAACCTGAGGCGGCATAGGCAAGCGAGAGTAATCTCTGAAGCTCAGTTGGATACAGGCGAGTTCCCATCAACCGAGGAAGATGCTGTGGAACTGACCGCTGAAATGCTTGAAGCTGTTACGGATTCTGTTGCAGCTGTTGTGTCTTCAGCATTTCTACTTACCCCGTCAATTGAAAAGCTGTTTCTAACCGGTGGTGTAGTGGAAGGTCTTGGAGCCAATTACCTTCACCATCTTCGGGCAGGACTGAAAGCTCGCAACGCTTATCTCGGGTCAGGATCCGGTGCTGCAGATCGACTCCAAATAGGGGATATGGGTGGCTTCTCGTGCTTGCGAGGCGCAGCGTTCATGGCACGCCATTCAACGAGGCCGCAGTTGCGCTCAAACCGAGCATCAGTGTGGTCGGTACCGGTTCGTAAAGGTGCAAGTTATTTGGTTCACCACGAGACGGGGCTGTTCGACTGTAACGCTGCCCGAATATTGTTGTTAAATCCAGATATTCCTTATGCAAATCAACGACGTCTACTCTTTATTGACGCAAGTTTGAAGGAGTCGATTGGCAGCAAGGTTGTCAAACTACTCAGTGATACTCGAGTGCAACTGGAAGTTGAATACATCGAGGCGAGTGAAGACAACAAAACCCTCGATACCTTATTTGATGTCCTCGAACGAATTGGACGTTTCAACCCGGACCGAAAGTCCGAGCCCCCGATAGTTGTCGGAGGTGGGGTTTTGCTGGACGTGGTGGGGCTTGCCGCAAGCTTGCACAGGCGTGGAGTGCCGATAGTTCGGGTGCCGACAACTTTGATCGGGGCTGTCGATGCAGGCATAGGGGTGAAGACTGCAGTAAACCTCAACGGGTACAAAAACCGTATTGGTACTTACTTTGGTGACACGACGACGTTTATCGATCTATCACTACTGGAAACGCTCGATCGTAGAAACCTGGCAAATGGCATGGTAGAGGTGCTGAAAATTGCCCTGGTCAAGGACTCAGGTTTATTTCTAGAGCTTGAAACTCACGCAATGAGTGTGATTGAAAAGCGGATGGCGCATCCTGCGGCCCAAGGAATTGTGGATCAGGCAATCGATTTAATGCTCGAAGAGTTGGCTCCCAACTTATGGGAGGAGAAATTGGAGCGAGCTGTCGATTACGGCCACACGCTGAGCCCCATGATCGAGTTGGATCCTGCTCTCGATCTACTTCATGGCGAATCTGTGGCGGTCGACATGGCTGTGTTTGCCGCAATCTCAGTTGGTAGGGGACTACTCGAACAATCCGAGTTTGATCGGGTCGTACAGCTCATACATGGGCTCGGCTTGCCGGTTGGTATCAAAGGAGTCGACGCAAAGGCTCTCTGGAAGGCCTTAGAAGATGTAACGGTCCATCGAGGTGGGTTTCAGCGGCAGCCATTGATTTCAGGGCTTGGCCAAACAGTTTTCGTAAACGACATCAGCGAGCGTGAGTGTGAGAGCGCCGTCCAGATGATCACGAAAATTCTGTTGTCTGATGTTGGCGCACATGGTGTGCTGGAACCGAGCAGAGGATGACCCAAGTAAATTACGCCCTCCGAAAGTCGGACTTCCGCGGGGTCGAGCTGGTTGAAACCGCTCTGCCGGTATGCCGGGGCGATGACGTGGTGATTGCGCCAAGATACGTCGGGCTGTGCGGTACCGATTTGAACATATTGCGGGGAGGTCGTTCTGATAGCGCTCAGATACTGGGTCACGAAGGTGTCGCAGAGGTCGTACAGGCGGGAGATAACGTCCGCATTCTCTCTGTTGGGGATTGGGTCGTACTGAATCCGGTCAATCGCACGAACCAGGACGAAGTACTTGGCCACAGCTTTGACGGTCTATTTCAGTCCCGCATGAAAATTGAAAACATAGAGCAACGCCAGTGGATGTATGAGTTGATACCTGAAGTGCTGAGATCGAGGGTTGGTGCCTTGATCGAGCCATTAGCGACTGCGGTCTACTCGTACGAATTGATAGGCAAACCAGACCGTGACTCCAACGTAGTGATTTTTGGGGACGGTCCTGTTGCTCTTTTGAATCTGGTACTTCTGTGGCTACGAGGCGTAACAAACATCACTTTGGTTCATGGTTCTTCAAGGCGAGTAGATTTTGCGAAATCGCTCGGGATTGAATCAACGAGGTATGTCAACTACTCGTCGTCGAACCTGACAGAAAATATTGTCGAATCATTGTATGGCTGTCCGGCAGATGTCACTCTCATATGCACGGGGCCCAACTCTGTTGAAAAGTGTGTATCAGTTTCACTCAAGTATACAAGATCGGGTGGGTTAGTAAACCTGATAGCATCCGCTATGCATCCAGTAATTAGCGTTAAATCAGGGGACCTCAATGTCGCAGCAATTCGTCGAATGAATGTTTGCGGACAGGTGTATGGCAACGGCAGTGAAGCGTTCACTACAGCCGAGGGGAGCGTGGTCAACTTTGTCGGTCAGCGAGGAACTTCGTCGTCTCACATCAGGGAAAGCATTGACCTGATTTCCAGGTACACAGGCGTGTTTAGGCGGTTCGTCACCTCACGGATCGATTTCAGGACTGCAGCCTCGTTTATCAATGATCGTGTTGAGAAGACGGTCTCAAGCAGTCGAGAGTTCTCGGACATGAAGATGATTTTGGTCAATGATTCCTAATTTCAACATTCCGCCCATGCTGTATGGGTATGTAATAATCCTCTGACTTTGCCAATCGCACTTGAAGAACTCACTGTTTCGCGTTTGAAGCACTCTCTGTATCGAGATGAGCGTGGCTTTGTAGCGTTTGCTGATGACCTCTCCAGGTCGATTGGTTCTGAATCCCTACAGCAGCAAATTTTCGATACTGCGTTTCTAATGATCAAACCCGAGGCCGTTGTTACCCGGCAAATTGAGAAGATCATCAATTTGGTTGTAGAGCGCGGCTACTATGTGAATCACGCTGTGATCGTGAGAGTAAGTCCAGATCAGGTCAGGGCGTTATGGCGATACCAGATCAATACTGCTACGCCGGAACGGGCGGAACTGATGCCTCAGGTATTGGGTGCTACGGACAGTCTCCTGGTCGGGCTAAAAAAGAACTTTGACATCGAGTTACCCGCCGCAGTAGACCTTTCAATTTCAAAAGGCCCTGCGGACCCTAGTAAACGTTTAGGTGAGCATACTAGAGATAGACTGAAAGGCATTAAAAGCAAGCTTGTAACGTACATTCATTTTCCCGAAGAACCGATCGATGTTATTCGAGAGTTAGGTGTGTTAGTAGGTGTACCTCAAGCAACAGATATCCTGCTTACAAGTTCGCCTTTGGAAGCTGATCGACTGAATGAACTGATCGAAAGTTTGTACGAGAGATGGCCGGCAACTGATTTGCAACTCAATTCCGCAAGGTATGGAGTTATCAGTACGATTTCACGGGCTGAAAGTGGGACCAGTCAAAATTTGGTGGATGAATTACTAGTCACCGACCAGCCTGATCCGCTCCTTTGGAGTCGAGTGAGAAATTTCTGGCAAGAACACGAGATGCCAGTCGACTGGAACTACCTCTGCGTTGGAGCAACCCTGGTACAGATGGACCGACCAGGCGTTGAGAAACAGCTCGCTTCGGTCGATCCAAACGATTGGTATCAACGCCTACGAGAATCAAGATCAGGAGTAACACCTAGTGCTGGCTGAACGTACAGAGTCCGACAACCGGCCGTTTGAGCTACGCGAGCATGGCGAACCGGGACGATTTATAACGATTGAAGGCCTCGACGGTTGTGGCAAGTCAACATTGGTGCGAAAGCTGGCGGGTGAACTTGGCAAGCGTAATTACGAAGTTGTCAAAATCAGAATTCCGTCAGATCGAATGCGTAAATCCTGGAAGTTCCAGTTGTTCCATCGTCAGAACAGGCGAACTGAAGTAGATCCACTCGCCTTTGAAGTCGCTTATATGGCAGATCGTATCCACATGAGCGAGAACATCGTTCTTCCAGCATTGCGAGCTGGGAAAATTGTTATCTCCGACCGTTATCTACTCTCATCGATTGGCTCCTTGTTGATTCGAGCACCTGAACTGGGCGATGTGGTGATGAACGCTGTGCAAAATAGTGCCTGGTTCCGTGATCTTGCCAAAGGGCTGATCAAACCCGATGCGGCGTTTTACCTTCGAGCTGACTCTGAAGTGGCAGTTGAACGAATCATGAAACGACGACACGAACGGGCATTCGATATCGAACCCAATTCTTATCAGCAGCTCGTTGACGAAGGTGTGTCTCTCGCAGAATCCAACGGTATGCATGTTGTCGACACATCTCACACCTCGGTGGCCGAGACACTCGGAACGCTCGAAGGCACCCTGTCCAACGTTATGAAGTGGTAGCCACAAGCTCACATTGAGTCGAAATGAGTGTCAGCTTCGATTTTCTCCCGTTTGGTGAGCTCGGCCAACAAACGTTTCGTAGCGCAATCATCAAGAACGGGAACGTCAGCCAGGAGAGGCTCCGACACCCTGGAGTTGCGTCTGAACCAAGTTTGCTCGTAACCCCTCTCATTGCTGGCGTGTGCCGTTCCGACTACAAGGAGCTTCAGGGCGTTCGTGCGATACGGTCTGACTTTGGGCACGAATTTTTCGGCATTCTCGAAGAGGTTTCTCCTGGACTAAACCTAAAACCTGGCGAGTTGGTTGGTTTCAACCCGCACCCAGCGATATCCAGGTCTAGTGGGTTTGGTGATCTAGTTTTTGCCACCGGGAATGATGAACAACTCCGGCAAGCGTTTATACCTCTGTCTGTGTCAGGAAATCATGAACAGTTTGTGTTTCTTGACCCTCTTTCGTGCGTGCTGCACGCAGTCCAACGACTCCCAAAGCTGCGATCGCAGTCTCGAGCACTTGTCTTAGGTGCCGGGATTTCGGGAATTCTGTTCGCATTTCTTCTTAACGAACGAGGATTTCGCGTTAGCTTGACCAATCGATCTGAAGCGCGACTTAGCTTCGCAGAAGTTCTGGGATTTTCTTCACCGACTCAGTTCACCTTGTTTGACGACATAGAACATGACGCTTTCGACGTTGTTGTGATTGCAACTGCGTTTTCAGGTATGGAGCAACTATTGCTTGCTAAACGCACTGTGTCTCAAGATGGATGCGTTCTCATATTCGGTGGTACCGATCCGACCCAACCAGCGTTCTTTCCTTCAGGATCGAACCATGTAGACGCTGTTCGTAGGCAGCAACAACGCGTTGTCACCAACTCTGGTGGTAAATCCGTCGCTTGGATTGGTACTCACGGGGCAGAAGTCGACGATTACTTCCTCTCTGCGTTACTGATTGAGAAGGGCAGTGGTGGTCTGGACAATCTGTTGACCCACTTGATTGCTGACAGAGTGGCTCTCAGCGCTTTACCCGGATTTTTCAATCGGACTGGGGCCCCTGAATCTTTTGGAAAGATGCTCGTGCTACCGGATTAGCTATCCTGCCTGCCTGAACCACTTGTTCTTAACAAGGTCCAGGTAAACAGTTGTCTGTTGCCCGTTGGATAGTCTTAGCCTGTAATAAAGACGAGCAATTTCATCTTCTGATCCACGCCACCACTCATCATTTATTTTCCACAGATCCAGCACGCTGGAGACATCTATCCATCTACCGTCAGATACCAGGTAGTTATTGCCTGTATGCCCTGATATGAGTAAACTAGAGTTTACTGAAATATGTGTCTCATTCTGTGATGATGGCACCCTAATTGATGTTGGCGATCCCTGATTATCAACACGTACTTCGATGTTTCTAGGGGCGTTTAGAGGTTTGATCCCGTTGCGGTTTTTGCCAGTGGTTTTTTCTTTTGTTCTCTTCTGGGGCACCGCTATCCGCCCGGTCCACTCATTTGCACAAGAGCAAACCTTCTCTCCGGGATCCTTGACCAGGGCTCCAGCTCTCTGACCTGATAAACCGGAGGGGCTGTCTTTAGACGACTACGGAGTTGACTGATCGTTTCTCTAAGATCGTCGTCACGTTTAACCTCAAGCCACATAGACTCTTGCCTGCCCGCCTCTCCGGTAATGCCGGACAGGGTGATGCGCATATCTTCGAGCGGCCCGGGTATTTCAGCAAGATCGAGTTTCGACTTGATAGCGAATAAGGCCTTGTTTTTGTTCCCTACGGGATCCTTGAACCCAATGCGCATTGTCCAGGGAGCCTTCTGGAACACTTGTGACTGTAAATTGGCGTGCCGTGCAAACCGGTTGGATAGTTGAGGTCTGCCGTAAGCTCGATCAAGCAAGCTTTCCACTGCAGGAAGTATTGTCGCCATGCTCACAGTTGGATCCGGGAAGTCCAGGTGCTCAGAAACACCAAGTGCACTACGTTTGGGGATCAAGGGGCGGTGATCAATACCGTTGGCGAGTTCCCACGCTGTTCCTCCATTTAGACCAAACTGCGCCTCCATTGGGCCGCGTGGAATGTCCGCTATGTGCCCCATCGTCTTTAGCCCAAACGAATGGAGCCGTTTAACGAGTTCGTAAGGCATAGGCAAAGCATCAACAGGGAACTTGTCAAGGAACTTGCCTGGTTCACCCGTCACCTTGCGTCCACTGTTGGCTCTGCTCAGTAGTGACGCAGCGTAGGCAAGCCACTTGTTCTCGCCAACGCCAATACGGAGATCGAAGCTATCCACTGTGCTCGCAAGAAGCCGAACGACATTGGCATCGTCACCGTAGAGCCCTTCAAGACCCCAAATGCCGACGTAAGCCAGCCCTGGAGTGGCAACCTCTATATCCGGGACCAACCGTTCGAGGTTCTCGACGATATCGTCGAAAACCATCCCATAGAGCGGTATATCTGCCTCAACAATCTGCACACCACGATGCCTGGCAGTTGCTTCGGCAAGAGGCATTCCCGGTGAAACATCGGTTAGATCTGGGGATGCCGCAATAACTACACGAGCAGAAAGTGCGTCACTACCTGTCTCTCGAATTTCCTGGTCTTCGATAAGGTCCAGGGCTTTGCCGGCGACGATCAACGATTGATCACCCAGTTCAGGTTTACGAGCCACCTCTAACTGCCACGGGAAGTGTGGTATTCGAAGGCAAGCGACCGTTTTGACTGTTGTTACAGGTTTACCGAATCTGCGTGAGCGAGACACACGGGGAGGGCGGTTACTCGCGTGCGCTGTCTCTGGGGTAGCGATGTTGGTTGTTTCTTGAGTACTGACCATTCGTTGTGTTTAGTAATTCGGCAGATTTTCGACGCGTTTAGTGATGGAGCTGTTCGGGATCTAAGCGACCCAGGTGAAGGTCAATCAACGCAATGCGCTGTAGGTGAGGCGGTTTTGCTGCCAGTGCACCCATCGAAGTTCTTGCGAGCATGTAAATTCCGAAGAAAACCTCGATCGGAATGCAATAATAGAACAAATGTTCTATATGTCAAATGGTGCTGGCAAAGCTGTAAATCGAGATGCGATTTAAACGAAAAATCCGAGCGTGACAGCCCGGATTTTGAACAGCGCGTCGTGTTGGTTACTTAACGCTTGTTGCGCATTAGAAGAGCTGCAAGGGCAGATGCCGCAACAGCTCCAACGAGAACAGTTTTCTTTGCCATGGGCGCCCTCCCGTTTGTGGAACAACTCTCGAAAATCGTTAGATCGAAAACACGGTGCTTTAACTGTTAGACGAGTCTGGTCGCAGACCGGTTTCTGCTCATTACCAATTGTCACTATCGAACATGTAAAAAGTCGTTAATGGGCTGTGAAAAAAACTGTTAATCAACGACGTGCAGAAGAGCAAAAAGAAAGCCCGACTTGATAACAAGCCGGGCTGTTCAACAGAAATCTGAGTATTCGAATTAGAGTCCCGGTTTGATCACCATGTTGAGAACGACCAGGAACAGAAGAAGAAGGTCGATCCTGGAGATCAGTTCCAGGCGCTTGATTGCTGACTTACCTTCATCAGAATCAAGTCCATGTTCAGTGACTGCTGCATGGGCCTTTTTAAGCGAAGGTGAGATCAGGGCTGCGCCACCAATGAACGTGAGTGCGAATCCAACAAGACCGAGCTGAACGAACAACTCATCGAATCCCCAACCAGCTTCTTCTACAAGCCATGCACCAGCGGCCAGAACAATTAGTGACAGTGGCATGAATACTCGCATGCCGACCCATTCACCAAGTCCAAGAAACCAGAGTGCCTGCTCCTGATTACCGGATTTGCCAACCCGCCAAGAGAAAACGTTAAGAATGAAATTACCACCCACCCAGAACACAGCACCAACGATATGAATAGCGATCAAAATTTCAGCGAGTGTCAAAGTTAGCCCCCAGAGCCGTGCTAGAAATGTTTCAACTGCGAAACGCGGCGAATCATATTCAGGTTGTGAACGTGAATTCAATACGTAATCTCGAAAAATCGTTCAACCAAATGGGAAACATCGATGAGTAGCAATTAACAAGCATCTGTACTGGATTACATCGAGACTTAGCCGAGGTAGTCTGGATAACCTCGAAATTTACCGGGCAAAAAGAATCTAAGAATCGTTCCTGATGAGAAGAACCAACTTACTGGCACCGACCTTGCGGCAAGCACCTGCTGATGCAGAGACGATCAGCCATCAATTGCTGACTCGAGCAGGCTTTATCCAGCAAATCGCAGCTGGAATATTCAGCTTGATGCCATTGGGTAACCGCTCGATTACGAAAATCAGGAACATCATTCGTGAAGAGATGGATCGCGCAGGAGGGCAGGAAATCAACATGCCTGTCGTACAACCACGTGATCTATGGGTAGAGTCGGGCAGGGCGGAAACGTTCACGCCACCACTGGCAACGTTCGAGGATCGCCGAGAGCGAGACATGGTCATTGCTCCGACTCACGAGGAAACTGCGACGGCGATGGCAAGGTCAGGTGTGACCAGTTATCGAGACCTGCCGTTCACGATCTACCAGATTCAAACAAAGTTCCGCGATGAGACCCGGCCTCGTGGCGGTCTTCTCCGTGTGCGCGAATTCGAAATGAAAGATGCGTACTCATTCGACGCAGATGAAGCTGGTCTGGATAAGAGCTTCAATGCAATGGTCGAGGCTTACCAGCGAATCTTTAAGCGATGTGGACTCGACGTCGTGATGGTCGAAGCCGACTCAGGTGGTATCGGTGGTAAGGATTCGAACGAATTCGTCTTACTTACTGACAGCGGTGAAGACACGATCCTGATGTCGACCGAGAGCGATTACGCAGCCAACGTCGAAAAAGCCAACTTCACAAAGAAGGAGTTCCCCAAAGGCGAACTTGGTGAAGTTGAAGAGTTTGCAACGCCAGGAATCAAAACCATCGAGGAGCTTGCGAAGTCTGAAGGTGTGTCGGCTTCAAAAACTGCCAAAGCCGTGTTCTACACAGTCGATGGCGAGGTGATTATCGTCACCATACGAGGTGACTACGAAGTAAACGAAACCAAGCTAAGGAACCTGCTTGGCGGTGCAGAACCACGACTTTCGACACCAGAAGAAGTTAAAGCAGCAGGACTGGTTGCAGGTTCTGCTTCCGCTGTTGGACTGGACAACTTCAAGAGCGTCGTTGATGACTCAATCACTATGGGTTCAAACTATCTAGCCGGTGCGAACAAAGAGGGTTTCCACCTTCGCAATGTAAACATCGAGCGGGATTTCAAAGCTGACATTCTTGGTGATATTGCTGAAGCCAAAGCCGGTTATCCATCGCCTGACGGTAAAGGCAAATTGGTAGCTCGTCGTGGAATTGAAGTTGGGCACGTTTTCAAGCTTGGGACGGTTTACTCGTCATCTATGGGGGCTGACTACACGGACGAAGATGGATCGCAGCAAGAAATCTTGATGGGGTGTTACGGCATTGGCGTCGGACGTCTTCTTGCTGCAGCAGTCGAAGCCAATAATGATGAAAACGGAATGGTGCTGCCGCAGGCAATAGCGCCATACGACGTTTATCTTGCCGGTCTAAACCTAGATGACAACGATATTGCGGCGAAGGCTGAACAGACCTACCAGGAACTTCTAGATGCTGGGTATGAGGTTCTGTTTGATGACCGAGACGTTCCTCCCGGTGTGAAGTTCAAGGATGCCGATCTCATGGGCATCCCGGTTCGCGTGGTGCTGAGTGCAAGAAGCATTGACAACGGCGGAGCTGAAATTAAGGATCGTCGGTTCAAGGACTCTGAGATAGTTCCAACCGACTCTGTGGTTGATTCGATCAAGAGCATCCTCGGCTAGATAAGGCGCTTCAGCCGATCAAGCACTACGTGAAAATCATCGAAGTGCGAGTGCTCGATTCCTTCGCGTTTGCAGAACTCGGTTAGTCCGTCCGTACTGAAGAGGTGATCGGCTTTCGGAGCCACGCATCTGTCCGACGAACCGTTCCCAGCAAAAATTACTGTGTATCCTTGTGAACGGTAAAAGTCAGCTCGTGCGCATTTGCACATCGGTGTGAAATCACAGTCTTCAACACCCTCAGGCATCGCGTGTACTCCGCGTCCAGCAGCATCGTATTTCACGATTGGGCGTGATCGTTTCAGTCGTTCAAGTCCGTGCTTCTCGAGAACAGGATCAATGTAAAAGTGCATGCCACTGGACACGACTTCGAATTTAATTTCGCGGGACTCGCAAAAATCGATGAGTTCCTCGAATCCAGCCCGAAATTTGGCAAAACCAACTGCGAACTTCGATGCTTCAGCTTCTCGTTCTTTGCGTAGGTGTTGGACTTCCACACCTGCCAACACGCGGAGTGAAATCCGCCCGGCACTGAATTCGCGCTCAGTTTCTTGCCACCCGTCATCAGCGAATGTGGTGACAATCTTGTCTCCGATGTCATCGGTCGTGATAGTTCCATCGAAGTCGACGAGCAGGGCGTATTTGTTTCGAACTGAGTCAGATGTCAAATTTTGTTATCTAAAAAGTGAGGTAAAAGGAGGTGGTTCGTGGTAACATTACATAAGTCAGGGCTCATCTGAATCAAGAGCTTGACACTTGAAAGTGGGCGCTGCCCACTTTTTTGATGTTTGCAAATAATGCGACACGATGACGGAGGATAGGCGTTGAAGAGTGATCTGCTACTAGCGGTGACCCAACTCGCCGCGGAACGTAACTTACCTCAGCCAGTGGTTGTTCGGGCTGTGGAAGCTGCCCTCGCGTCTGCTTACAAGCGCGATCCCGCAGCGAAGGGTCAAGACGTTACTGTTGAGATGGACCCTGTCAGCGGTGACGTCGTTGTGCGCACTGTGATTCATGTCGTGGATGAGGTGGAAGATCCTCTGATGCACTTTACTGAGGAGCAAGCTCAAGAGCTCCGCGAAGGTGCAGTGGTTGGCGACATCATCGAAACCGGACAACTCGAGTACAACCCGGGTCGAATTGCTGCCCAGACCGCGAAACAGGTCGTTATGCAGCGACTTCGCGAAGCCGAACGAGATATCGTCTTCGAGGAGTACATCGACAAAGAGGGTGAAGTACTCACTGCTACGATCCAGCGAGTTGAACCTCGTTGGGTGACCGTTGATCTCGGAAAAGCGGAAGCCATCATGCCTCCAGCCGAGCAGTCGCCATTCGAGCGATACCGTCCGGGTCAGCAATTGAAATTCTTCGTCGTTCAGGTCGGACGGACCATTCGTGGCCCGGAAATTATTGTTTCTCGAACTCACCCAGACCTGCTCCGCCGACTATTTGAAGTTGAAGTACCTGAAATCTTCAGCGGTGTGATCGAAATTAAGGCAATCGCCCGAGAGCCTGGTGCTCGATCCAAGGTCGCTGTTTCCTCAAACCAGGAAGGCGTCGACGCGGTTGGTGCTTGTGTTGGTCTCCGAGGTATCCGAATTCAGAACGTTGTAAATGAGCTTCTCGGCGAGAAGATCGATGTTATTGAGTGGGACGAAGACCCGGTCAAATTCATTTCGAACTCATTGAGTCCGGCAGCTGCTGACAGCGTCGACCTCAACGAGGAAGAGCAGTCGGCAACCGTTCTTGTGCCAGACCGTCAACTATCGCTGGCGATCGGTCGTGAAGGCCAGAACGCTCGTCTCGCTGCAAAGTTAACGAACTGGCGAATTGACATCCAGGGTGCAACGCAACCTGTTGAGGAAGAGCCAGAACCTGAGGCAGTTGTTGCCGAGGAAGCTGCCGCTGACGCACCGGTTGCTACAGAGGACGCTGGCGCTGTCGAGACTCCAGTAGAAGAGCCTGCAGC
>CAYYMP010000042.1:0-15409 GCA_964472915.1 uncultured Dehalococcoidales bacterium
GCACGGTCGGAGAGACCCGCCGAGGTAACGGAAGAACGCAGTAAATGGCAAATTTCTTAGCAAGACGATTCTTTTCATCAATCATTTCGGTAATTGGCGCGACGATCGTTATTTTCGTTCTGGTCCAGTTCCACAACGACCCTCGCCAGTTGTTCGTTCCCGACTCCGGATTCGGAATTACGGAAGAGCAGTGGGAGGCACTTGGAGACCGACTCGGACTCAACGATCCACTCTGGAAGCAGTACCTAACGTGGATCGGTAAGACACTCAGAGGCGACCTGGGTGTTTCTCTCGCACGTGACCGCGCGGTAACCGATTTGATCGCAGGTAAGATCGGAGCGACTATCCAGCTTGCCGTAGGTGGTTGGATATTTGCGATCGCCTTAGGAATTCCAATGGGGGTATTGGCCGCGGTTAAACGTGGAACCTTCTGGGATTACCTTGGTCGTGGACTGGCTATCGTTGGTCAGGCAGCACCGCCATTCGTAACTGCGCTTGTGATTATTTGGTTCTTCGCAGTCTGGCTAAACTGGTTCCCGGCCGGTGGTAGGTCACCTGACTTCAACTGGAAGGAGTACCTCCTGCCATGTGTTGCTCTTGGTTGGGGTGCTGCGGCAGGTCTAATGCGTCTGACCCGTTCTTCAATGTTGGAAGTCCTCGACTCTGAGTACATCCGACTCGCCCGTGCAAAGGGTGTTAGCTGGAACTGGGTTATCTACAAGCACGCACTACGTAACGCTCTGATCGCTCCGGTGACTTCAGCGCTGCTGATTTTCTCCGGCTGGCTCAACGGCGCGTTGGTTGTAGAGATTGTGTTCTCATGGCCAGGGCTCGGATACGACGCTCTGTACAGGGCTGTGAATGACAACGACTTCCCGCTGTTGTTGGGAACGGTGTTCATCTTCATTCTGATTTATCTTGTGTTTGCAACTCTGGCTGACGTGGCATACACAATCATTGATCCACGAGTGCGACTCGGGTCGTCTTCGGACTAAAGAGGCTAATTCATGGCAACAGCTGATTCCCAAAACCAGGTGGAGCACGTCGATTCGTCGACGATTGAAACACCTCTAGTGGCCGTAAAAGTACAACGGTCGCCGCTCGGGCACACGTGGTGGTTTATTCGCCGATACCCAGTCATTCCAGCGGCCGTGCTGATTTTGCTGGTTATCACGGCGATCATTGGCCCAACTGTCGCTCCTTACGAACGTGACATTGGAAAGATTCAGAACCGTCACCTTGGAATGTTCCAGACATCCGAATTTAGTGACGCACCGAAGTATGGTTTATGGCCGGATGGCTTTCACCTGCTAGGTGCTGACCACATCGGTCGTGACGTATTCACTCGTGTACTGCACGGTGCACGAATTTCCATGCAGGTGGTACTTGTATCACTCGCACTGGGAATGGTGATCGGAGTAGCGCTTGGAATGGTCGCCGGGTATTACGGCGGAATCATTGATGAGTTGATCACCAGATTCGTTGATATTTGGTACGCGATGCCATTCCTGATGGTTGCGCTCATTGTGGTGTTGATCTTTGGACGTGGTCTGACGGTGCTCCTGTTCGTGTTAGCGCTAATTGCGTGGACATCGTTCGTCAGGGTTATCCGTGCCCAAATAATGGTGCTCAAAGAAATGGACTACGTGGCGGCGGCCAGGGTCAACGGAGCTTCTGACTTCAGAATCCTGTTCAGGCACCTGCTTCCAGGAATTTTGAACACGGCGATCGTTGTTGGAACTCTGAACACTTCGGGACTGATTCTTTCTGAGTCAGTGTTGAGCTTCGTTGGTGCTGGAATCCAGCCACCAACTCCTGCGTGGGGTGTTATGACCAACGAAGGTCGTGATTACCTGTCCATCGCCGCTCACCAGGTACTCGTACCTTCCGCTGCGATCTTTCTCGTGGTGATCTCACTCAACTTCCTGGGTGACTGGCTGCGAGACCGACTTGACCCTCGACTGCGACAGATCGACTAAGTCGTATCGAACAGAAGTAATGAAAGCCCTCGGCATTGGCGCCGAGGGCTTTTTTGTTTGCCGAGACCCAATTGCTGAAGTTGTGACCTTCACGGGGATCTCGGTTCGTCTCGCAATGTAAGCCAACGTCGATGCTGGAGTTGCCCATCGACGTTTACTACGTGACCCGACCAGCGTGGTGGGATCTCAATCGGACCAGGTGCCAACCATCCTGACCGACGGAGATTTCAACGTTTCAGCTACCGACCAACTCGTTAGCAGCTCTCGGTTGCGCAGAGCCTGAGCCCATACCAATCTGTCTGCAGCTCGAGGCTATGTGAACGATGCTTGTTGCCACAGAGCAGTCTGTGTACGGCACCGCGGTGGATGGGGCATTGGTTGGACTCTGGAAACGTTTCTAAATCGTTTCCATGCGCCGTAACAGTCGCCTCAGAACCGCACCCCGTCATAATCGAGGAGTGCCTCGACCTAGGACTAACGTTACGCAGAATATTCGCCCAACAAAAAACGACCGCCCATTCAGACGGTCGTTTCAATTAGCGTTAGTGCCTAGGTTCTATTCGACACACACTGCACCGGTTGCAGCATCACCTGAGAACTGAGACTCGTAGGTGAAACAACCTGCTGTATTGAATGTGTGCTCAAAACTAGGCGGTTCTTTGTCGAATGGACCCTTTGACATTGCGCCAGAATCCCATTGCTCAGCCTGACCAGGGTGAGCAGTTGTCGAACTGGCTGATCGTCGGTCATTGATCCACTTCACTGTGGAACCAGATGAAATCAGAACTACTTCGCGGTCGAAAACCACGCCTTCTGCACCAAGTGCGAGGACATTGATTTCGATGACTCCGCTTTCAGCTGGACCATCCGGGACAGTTACTTCGAACGCAGCACCTTCGGCCTGCTTGTCGCTGGCAGCACCACCGACACTTTCTTTTACGATTCCTGCTTCAGCTCGAGCAGTTGCCGTAGCGGCCTGTGCCTGGTTGGCTCGCTCGGCTGCACTTCCGGACCCGACTTCGACTTCGACTTCGTCCGGGTTTCCACCGGCAGCAATCACCGCGACGGCAGTAGCTGTAGCGTTATCGATTTTGTTTTGAGCTTTCGCTGTCTCAACGATATCGGTCGTGGTCGGACCACCGCTGCAAGCAGCGAACGCGGCGGTTAGTGCAAACGCAGCCAAAGCTACGAGCAATATTCGACTCTTAATCGACATTGGTTCCCCCTGTACGAAGCATCATTAAATGCTGGGTAAAGGTTTGTTATTTCCGATCCAATTAGCGTAGGGCTTTGCCCAACTCAAGGATCACTAATTCACGTTGCGGAAGCATACCATGCATCACCAGCACAGCGTACTCGATATGAGACGTTCCGAATTACTTTGATTATGAATCAGATTGCGTTCGAGTTTTACTGCCGATTCTTACCACGATAAGTCCAGAAGCCAGAGCAACTGCTGCAGCCACGAAATAAGTGAACCGGTAGGCATCTAGAAAGCTTGCGCTTGTTGAATCTTGCCTCCAACTAAGTAACGAAGTCATTACGGCAATCGAAAGCACCGTTCCGACCGTCTGGGAGACTGTCAGGGAGGCTGATGCCGATCCTGTGGCTGATGATCTGACGTTACGCAAAGACAAGGTGTAGACGGCTGCCTGGTGAATTCCAAAACCGAACCCAATCACGACAGTTGAGAGTGCGACCGTACCAAGTGTTGGTGTTGCGCTGGGCATCGCGGCGAAAAGCAAACCCAATGCAGTAGTCAATGATCCGATTACCGTGACCAACCTGTCACCAATGCGGTCTGCTAACCAGCCTGACACGGTCGAGCCAACAAACCCGGATCCGGCCATCAATGCCAGGAATGCTCCTAGAACGAACCCGCTGCGGTTCAATACATCTGCAACGTAAAAGGGAAACAAGAACCACATTACGAACGACGCAGTTGTAAGCATCAAATTCGAAGTTGCACCAGATCTGAAACCTCTAGTTGTGATCAATCCCGTTGGAACGATGGTGAACACACCTCGCGTTAGACCACGTGCCATACCGGCACCAGAGATTAGTGCAATTGCGAACAACGCAACCGGCACCGGTGATGTCCACCCGTCCACACGAGCAAATGACATCGCCAACACGAGCGAGAACAGCGAAGTGAATATCAAGACTGCACCGTTGAAATCGAACTTACCTCGATCGGTACGAGGTTCCGGATTGGCGAACTCACCTTTCAGCAGGAACGTGCAGGCCAGTAGAAGAGCTATACCAATGGGGATTCGCCCCCAGAATATGGTTGGCCAACCGAATTCTTGTCCGAGGTAACCACCACCAAGCGTGCCAGCAAACGTTCCAGCGCCCATTGATGCAAGCGTTACTCCCAGTGCAGATCCTCGATTCGAAGGACCGAAGGCTTTTGCTACCAGCGCAGGGGCCAGAGTGAACAGTATTGCCACCCCGATCCCTTGAGGTATTCGCAACAGGACTATTGGTGTCAGCGTCGTCATTAGTGAAATTAGGCCGACTGACGCCGAGTAGAAGACGATTCCAGTTATTAATGGGCGTTTGACTCCCAAATGATCGGCAAGTGCGCCTACAACGAATCCTGAACCACTGCGCGAACCGTGGTAGAGGATGATGATTAGCTGAACACTGACAAGAGTTTCGCCGAGATCGGCGCGAAATCTCGGGAGATTAACATTGATTGAAAAATCGAGCGCAGCGAGGAACAATGCGCCGCTGCCAATCGCTATTGCGACAAGCTGATCAAATCGACTGGCGGTACCCCGAAGAGTTGTATCGGTAGTCGTGTCTACAACCTCAGGAATTAGTTTTGACCACCACCGACGGGACGGACAATTTCGACCTGGTCACCGTCGTTGATCATTGTTTCGTCGAAAGTGGCACGTCGAATCACGACCGAATTGATTGCTACCGCCACTGACCGTCCCCCGAAACCTTTCATTTCAAGGAATTCATTGATCGTCATTGACGATTCAAGTTCAGATTCTTGTCCGTTGACTATGACGTTGATCATTTTGAATAGAGTCTCAGACTTAGCGGGAGTACGACTGACCTCCGCGAATACATCGAGCCATCGTGCGCGCAGCCCTGTATACGTCGTTTTGATTGATTATCGCGCCGATTACAGCCACTCCAGATGCCCCTGTGCTCATCACTGATTTGCAGTTAGTCGCGGTAATTCCGCCTATTGCGATCACCGGTATGGAAACTTCTTTGTTGACGGCTGCTACAGCATCTACACCAGATGTTGGACCATCAGGATGGGATGCTGATTCAAACACCGTCCCGAAAAATACGTAGTCCGCACCGTCCTCTTCGGCTTGAGTCGCCGACTGAAGACTGTGAACCGACCTCCCAATCAACATAGAGTCACCAACTACTTGCCTGATCTGTGCAATGTTCGCTCCCTCTTCAGGCAAATGCACGCCGTGGAGATTCGCATCAACAGCAATCTCTGGGTTGCCATTCAGCACAACTTTGGCATTTGCCCCGATAGAACGGGCAATTGCTTCTGCACACTGCCGCTGGGCTTGCTCTGAAGCGTTCTTCGCTCGAATCTGGAGCATGTTCGCCCCGCCACGGACTGCCGCACTGGCCTGTGAACGCATTTGATCGGGATCCGTAGTGTCATCCACGTTCAGCACGAGTGCCAACACCGGTGTTTGGAGCGATGGGCGTTTCACTTCGATCGTTATTTACGGGCGGAACCTGCCGCTACACCTTCTGTTGGACTGCTCGGCGAAGCTTGCTCTTTCACGGGTATGCGTCCCGCCATGTACGCTTTGCGACCAGCTTCGACGCCCAATTTGAAGGCCTCACCCATAAGTCCCGGATCGGTCGCTTGAGCAATCGCTGTGTTTACGAGAACCGCGTCGGCACCGAGTTCCATGACCGTTGAAGCGTCTGAGGGCACACCAAGTCCGGCATCCACAACCACAGGCACATTGGCCTGCTCAATGATTATCGAAATTTCCTCTTTGGTCAGTACGCCTCTACCTGAACCGATTGGTGATCCGAGCGGCATAACGGTCGAGCAACCGACTCCCTCAAGCCTTCGTGCCAGTTCCGGGTCTGCGCCCATGTATGGCAGGACTGTGAATCCATCTTTCACCAGCTCCTCGGAAGCTTCGAGAGTTCCGATCGGATCTGGAAGCAAATACGTAGGATCAGGAATGACCTCGATCTTGATCCAGTTTGAGCCCGTGACTTCGCGAGCGAGTTGTGCTGTGAACACAGCCTCGGACGCTGTTTTGGATCCTGCCGTGTTCGGGAGAATCTGGTACTTGTCCCAGTCGACATAATCCAGAAGAGTCTTCTCGTTCGGATCATCAAGATTCAAGCGCCGAATGGCGACTGTGATGATCTCTGTTTCCGACTTTTCTATCGAGGCGATGAGGTCCTCAACATTTCGGTGTTTGCCTGTGCCGGTCATCAACCGAGAGTTGAAAGTCTTACCTGCGATTGTGAGTTGATCACCCATCTCGAAAACGACTCCGTTTAGATTCAATAATCAAAAAACCGCCTGTCCGGTTGGGCTCGGAGGCGGTTTTTAATGCTTCCTACGCCGGCATTATCCGGATCAGGTACCTGGGTCGGTGAAGTATTGAGTTCACCCTCTCAGCCCGGCTACCCCGAGCTCCCCGAGAATATTTGCACCAATTGTAGAACTGCGGCAGAAAAGGTCAACTGGTCCCCGTGGGAGTCGATCTGTATGTATATTTCGCCCATCAATTATCAGGTGTCGACGAAAAGGTGTATTCATGGGGCACAGTGTCATTTACTACGGCGAACATGATGGGGCGAGAACCTATCGAGCACTTGAGCTTGGTCCGAAAGACCTAGACTGGGGTGTTGTAAGTCCTGACGATCCCGCCGATCAACAGGCAGAAGCAATGAAAGACGCTGTTGCGATCGTCACTAACGGTCTTTCGATAACGACCGAAATGCTCCAGGGCATGCCCAAAATGAAGCTGCTGCAGGTGATGAGCGCAGGGTTCGATCGACTCGATGTTCCAGCGATACGCGAAATGGGTATCGAGGTTTGTAACAACTCGCCCGCTATTTCTACTTCAGTCGCCGAGCACACCATTTCCATGATGATGATGGTCCAAAAGCGACTTCCTCAAGGTCTCGCAGGCGTCAAAGATGGAACCTGGCAAGAACCGGCAAAGTCCGGCGAATTCGGGGCACTTTACGAATTGACCGGTCGCACGGTCGGAATCATCGGACTTGGAAACATTGGGTCAAAAGTGGCGCGTATGCTCCAGGGATTTCAGACCACCACTTTGTACTCCGAGGTCCGAGACATTCCCGAAGATGTCGAACGAGAACTAAACGTCACGCGTGTGAGTTTGGACGAACTGCTGGATCGTTCTGACATCGTCACAGTTCATGTCCCCTTGTCTTCATCAACGACTGGTTTGCTCGGCAAGGCTGAGTTCAAGGCGATGAAAAACTCAGCGATATTCATCAATACGTGCCGAGGCCCCGTACACAATGAGCCAGAGCTGATCGACGCTTTAAACAGTCGAGAGATTCTTGGTGCCGGACTCGATGTAACCGAAATCGAACCAACGCCTCTCGATTCACCACTTCTTCAAATGGACAATGTTGTTCTCACCCCTCATCTTGCAGGATCGTCACAAGAGCGAGTTGACCGAGCACTTGTTTTCTCTTTTGAAAACGCTCGTCGGGCATTGAACGGAGAAGAGTTGCAGAACCCGGTGCAGGTGCTTGACTAGCAAGCTGTTCCAACCGAAGGCGGTACTCATTGATCTCGACGGAACTGTGCTTCCGCTTGATGACCGTCCAACGGATGTTGTAATCAGTGCCATCTCTCAATCAGCACAGCTCATCCCAACAGCAATTGCCTCCGGGAGAGTGCAGCAAGATGTGGCGCACTATGCCCGTATGTTCAACCTGTCAGCGCCGCAATTGGCTGACAACGGGGCAACTCTGGTTGATCCACTCTCTGGACGAATCATTCAGAGTCACTATCTCGATAAATCTGAAGTTGAAAACACTTTGATTCAGCTGATCAAGGCATCCGACAGAGTCTTGGTGAGTGATCGGGGCAGAATCGTTTGGAGCCCTGACGAAATTGTGGATTGGCAGATTTCGATAATCATGGCGAAGTTCGAGTCTGAGCCCGAAGCACGTAATTGGGCTGATCGACTGTCGTCTGACACACTCACCGTTCTCGTTTCGCTCGACAACAAAGGTGACTGGTATATCGATTGCACCAGTCCAGGTATCGACAAAGGCTCGGGTCTACGAGACTTTGCCGCGACAGTTGGCGTAGAGCCTGGCGACGTGATGGTGATCGGAGATGGATGGAATGACATCGCTATGTTCGAAGCCGCAGGCTTCGGAGTCGCGATGGATTCCGCGCCAGACCATCTGTTGCGTCTGGCAAACGATGTTGTGCCGGGGATCGACGAAGACGGAGTCGTAACAGCGCTGGAGCGTTACGTACTCAGTTAACTCTCGACATCAACGTCGGGTTCCGGATCGTCCACGAATTCAGGGGCTTTTTCTGGTGGCGCTTGTCGGAAAGCTTTGACACCTGCGGATAACCCTGCCTGCCACGCTCTCGTCTCGCGTCGAACAGCAGAGCGGAATCTGCTGCCGTATTCGCCGACTTTTCTGAATTTCTTCTTGCGACGACGAATTAATGTATTCGTGTTGTGACTAGTTAATTCGCTTAGCTCACGCATCAGGCTGCGTTTGAGTAGACGCGCGGCCTCTTCAGGCAATGCATGTGCGCCTTGCTCGGGTTCAGGAATGATCGCATCGACGATTTCCATTTCAACACAATCAACAGAAGTAAGCTTTAGAGCTCTCGCTATATCCGATGCCTTACCACGGTCACTCATCTCTGCCTGTGCGCCCTTCTCGGGCTCGATAGGGGTGTAGATAGCGTTCTCGAGCATCAAGACTCGGTCTGCCAATCCAAATGACAGGGCAGCTTCGGAGCCGCCCTCTCCGATCAGAACGGAAACGGTCGGGACTTTCGCTCGACCCATCTGGTCAATCATGCGGGCTATCGCACTGGCAAGCCCGCGGTGCTCCATTTCGATTCCGAGTTTTGGACCGCGTGAATCAACAATGGTCACGACAGGGAGTCCGAAGGTTTCGGCAAGAATCACTCCTCGCCTGGCTTTTCGGAATCCACCAGGAGTTATGCCTTGTGCTGCACGATCTTCCGGGTCTTCCCCTGAGGGTTCAGGTTTTTGCTGAGCAACCACCATGACGCTCTGCCCACCGAGGCGAGCGAGTCCAATGATTACCGATTCATCGTCCGTGTAGACGCGGTCGCCGTGAAGCTCGAAGAAATTTGCGAATACGTTGTCGATGTAGAACCGCGCTCGAGGACGGTCAGGGCGACGTGCTAGCTGCACCATCTCCCACGGTTCTCGCGGGCTAGCCGAGATTTGATCTCCACTGTAACGCCGCGACGAAGACAACTTGAATTCCGGGGAGATCAAGTCAAGCACGGAAGCCAGTTCATGTTTCATCCGGTAACGCTCGACAATGGCGTCGATATGACCTCGCTCAAGGTAAGCCTCGGCAGTGTGTTGCTCTGAGAGCTTTTTACCGTCGATCTCTCGTAAGTCAGCTAAAGGTGCAAATCCGATGTGTGCCCCAGGCTCCGAAAAGATGATGTCCGCCATAGAGGCGAAGCTGCCAAGTACTTGGCCGGTCGAAGGATTGCTAAGTGCAACAATGAACGGTTGTCCACGTTCTCGCAGAGCGCGAGCAGCAAGCGTTGTCTTCGCCATTTGCATCAACGAAAGCACGCCTTCCTGGATGCGAGCACCACCAGACGTGACCATAGCGACGCAAGGCAGTTTCTTTCGAGCGGCTAGTTCGAGCGCAAGGGTTACTTTTTCACCAACGACAACGCCCATTGATCCGCCAAGGAAGCTTGAATCTAGAACGATGATGACGACAGGTGTGCCGCCGATCGAGCAGGTTCCAGTCACAGCCGCTTCTGAAAGCCCCGTTCGGGTTTGGTCCTGAAGAAGTCTTACTCGATACGAAACCCTTGGCGAGAATTCGAGCGGATCAAGGGACTGGATCCATTTGCTCGTTTCTTTGAAGGAGCCCTCATCAGAGACCGTCGCTATACGTCGTCGTGCCGAAATGGTGTAGTGGTAACCACATATAGGACAAATACGCAGGCGGCGGTATTGGGTTGAATCTGCAAGATTCGCGCCGCAGTAGAGACAGCTATCCCGCAGAGTTTCGAGATTCAGTCCGGGCGCGTCAGGCTGAGAACCGTTGGTATTTGGCTCTTCACTGTCCGGGTATAGAGGAGTGATGTTGTCTGGCAAGAGCGCCTGCTTGAACCTGGTAAACGCGCTGTTGGATCAATAGCCAATTACGTTAGTTTACGTTGCGCGAGGTTACGGAAGTTGGAAAGCGACTAGAGAACTGGTCTTGGTTTGCCTGGTTCGCCTGCACCGACGATGCCTTCGTCTTCGAGTTCGTCCATGAGACGGGCGGCTCGTGGATAGCCAATTCGCAGTCGACGTTGGAGCAGTGAGACAGAAAGCGTCTTTTGAGAGCTTGCTAGCCCAACTGCCTGGTCGAACAGCGAATCACCTGAAGGTGCCCCGCCTCCACCGTTCATGTCAGCTCCTGCCTCATCGAAGGTGATTTGCAGTTCAGGAAGTGCTGGTGCGTGCATGTTTTGCCACGCCGTTACGACACCTTCGATTTCTGCGTCGTTCAGGAACGCTCCTTGGACACGTGATGGCTTTGGTTTATCGATTGGCATATAGAGCATGTCACCACGGCCCAGCAGTTTTTCTGCGCCTACCGCGTCGAGAATTGTTCGAGAGTCAATCTGCGACATAACCGCAAACGAGATTCGTGACGGGAAGTTTGCCTTAATGAGACCAGTTACTACATCCACAGACGGGCGTTGAGTCGCGACGACTAGATGGACTCCGGTGGCTCGTCCCAACTGTGCCAGGCGTACAAGTAGTCGCTCGACTTCGCCTGCTGCTGTCAGCATCAGGTCAGCAAGCTCGTCAACTAGAACAACGAGATAAGGCATCTTTTCTGTCGCCTTTTCGTTGTACGAGGAAATATTCTTCACGCCTGCCTGCTCAAGCTGACGGAACCGTCCCATCATTTCGTCCACAAGCGACTTCAATACAACGACTGCTCGGTCAGCTTCGACTACTACCGGCGTGTAGAGATGCGGAATTCCCTGGTAAGGGGTCAATTCCACCCGTTTCGGGTCGATCATAACGAGACGGAGTTCTAGTGGTGTCTTCGTCATGATCAAGCCGGTAATGATCGTGTTCATGCACACGCTCTTACCCGATCCAGTTGAACCCGCAACGAGCGTATGAGGCATTCGAGCGAGGTCAGCCATTACAGGCTCGCCGCCACTGCCCAATCCTAGTGGGACTGGTAGCGCGGCAGTTTTCGAAAACTCGTCCCATGCGGGATCATCCATCACTGAGCGAAGTGTGACCTGCGTGGCTTTCCTGTTCGGAACTTCAATCCCGACCATGGATTTGCCGGGCACGGGGGCTTCGAATCTTAGGTTCGGCGAAGCGAGTGCAAGGGCAATATCTTTTTCACGATTCAGGATCGTGTCGACTCGCACCCTTTGTCCCACTTTATCTTCGGACCGACCCTTCCAGCCCGGTGAAAGTCCGTACATAGTGACGGTCGGTCCTTTCCACACCTGGTCGACGCTCACGTCAATTCCGAACTGGCCGAGTGATTCTTCAATGTGACCGCTGGTATCTGAGATTTCTTCCTGGCTTATTCCGCCCGGCTCGGCGATCGCCAGCATTTCCGGGTTCGGCAAATGCCACGGGAATTTGTACACCGCTGAATAGTCTGGCGCGGGTAGGGCGGTTTCCTCTGCCTCTTCCACCTCGGTTGGTGTTGGGTAGGCGACTGTTATTGGCGTTGCCGGATCTTCGGGTAGGCGTTCTACAGATTTCGCTAGCTCAGAATCCGAATCTGACTCGGATGTTGTCTCGACCGCTTCCGTCGAAATGGTGCTTGTATTTGCCGCCTCTGTTGCAACTTCTGCGCTGGCAACAGCAGCTTGCTTCGCCTGGTCAGCTTCCCATGCTGCCGTTTCTTCTCGTCGGCGTAGTTTGTCGGCAGCCCGTCGTTCTCGACGTTCGGAGTACCAGCTGCCGAGCGACTGCAAAGTAGAAACAAACATCGCCCACGTGGTGACAATACCGAATCCAATGAAACCAGCTGCCTTCTTCGAGAGTGATGGCGAACCAATTCCAGCAGATATCGCCACGAGCGCAACGACTCGAATCCAAGACAAACCGTAGTCGACCAATGAAGCGTCGAACCGGTTCCACTCGAAAGGGGCACGAGAGATCGCCATTCCGACATCGCCACCAAACGTATCACCGCTGAAGTGACCAAGCGGTGCATAGAAAATTCCCAGACCGCCGGCAATAGCGATCATGAGCGCAAGGCTTGAGATGATGTAACGCCAGTTGCTAAACGCCACCTGGCGCATAAAGAGCAGCAAGAACAGTGTGGCTACGACCCACAGACCCAGAGGAACCGCCGACCATCCAATTAACTTCCCGGATTCTTCCTCGAAGAACAGGTAGGCGACTCCAGCAATTGCAGCAACTGCAACTACGAACCAGAGTTGGGCAGGGGCAGCAACAATTGCCTTGCCAAGTGCGACAAACACCGCGCGCAGAACTTTTCCGATTCCACCAAGGAATCCGAATCTGGGTCGTGGTTTCGTTGCCTGTTTCTTAGACGTCAATCGCGCTTATGACTATCAACGGTCGGCGCTTTGTTCTCTTGCCGAGGAAGCTACCAACCGTAGTTCTAACTACGTTTTCGAGGTCGCCCCACTCTATTGCTTTGCTCAAAGTCCGGTCAAGAACCGGGAATAACGCATCTTCGGCTTCTCGCATCAGTCCGTCGTCGTCAGTATGGACGAAACCTACGGAAACGACCTTTGGACGACCCACAAGGGAGCCGTCTGCTGCGTCCCGGGAGAATGCCACGGTAACTACCCCGTTATGCGAAAGGGATCGACGTTCGACAACCACGTTGCCTGACTCGTCCCACATGCCAAGTCCGTGAACGAAAATGTGACCGGCATCAATTCGGTCCACAATTTCGCCTGAATGTCGGTCGAGCTCAAGTACATCACCGTCAGTCAGCAGGAACACGTTCTCTGGTTCAAGACCAGCCGACACGGCGAGATCGGCGTTGGTTTGAAGCATCCGGTACTCGCCGTGAATCGGAACGTAGTACTTCGGACGTGCCGCGTGAAGCATCATTCGAAGCTCTTCCTTGCGAGCGTGACCGGGCACGTGAGTTCGGGTTTGACTATTGGTGATCACCTTCGCACCGAGCCGCACGAGATCGTTAATCGAATCGTTGACTGGTACTTCGTTTCCTGGGATTGTGCTCGCCGACATGATCACTGTGTCGCCGTCCTGGATCCTGATGTCACGATGATCCGATCGTGACATTCGTACAAGACCTGAACGCGGCTCTCCCTGGCTGCCAGTAGTAAGAACCACGACCTTGTCACCCGGCAAGCTGTTCGCTTCCGCAGCGGTGATCAGCAAGTCTTCGTTGATGTGGAGATGTCCAAGTTCGCGAGAAATCTTGGTGTTGTTCAGCATGCTTCGACCGAGAACACAGAGTTTGCGGCCAGCAGCCTCACAGGCATCGGCAACAATTTGAATTCGCGCTATTTGCGATGCGAAGCTAGAAATTATTACTCGGTCAGGTGCATCTGCGATCAACTTCGGAAGGTTTTCCACTACTTCACGATCTGAAGCCGAATAGCCTTCTTCTTCGGCGTAGGTCGAGTCGGCCATCAACAGTAGTGCGCCGTCATGACAAATATCGCCGAGTACTCCCAGATCAGTCGGGTTTCCGATAACCGGAGCGTTGTCGATTTTGAAGTCGCCGGTGTGAACGACCATTCCTGCAGGAGTATCGATGGCGATTCCCATGGAGTCGGGGATCGAGTGGCACACGTTGAACCACTCAACGGTCAGATCGCCGATCTCGTGCTGTTCACCGGCGTGAATAATCCGCAGGTCCGCTTGTTCACGCATACGAGCTTGCCTGAGCTTTTCGTGGAGCAGAGCTTCAGCCATAGGCGGGGCGTAAACGGGAATATCTACTCGTTGGAGTAAGTGGGGGACAGCGCCAATATGGTCTTCGTGACCGTGAGTAATTAGAAGCGCCCGCACGCGCTCGGAGTTCTCTTCAAGGTAATCCATGTCGGCGATAACGACATCGATTCCCGGCATGTTCCATTCTGGGAACAGAACTCCAGCGTCGATCACCACGATGTCATCAACGGTCTCGATGACCATCATGTTTTTTCCGATTTCGCCAAGTCCACCAAGTGGAATGACGCGCACCCATGGCGCATCGGTTGCTTTAGTTGTCATAAGTTCGGCAGCAAGACGAGCACGCGCGACAGCCCAGATCGGTTACGACCAGGTGCAATCGCACAATGTCTCTAAAAGTCCCAGAGGGACCTAGAAGAGTCCTAGCTGCTGATCTCCTTCTTCTTTTTCAGATTGTGTGTTTTCGATAATTGGTTCAGATATTTGTGAGGCTTGTGACTCAGTCACTTCTGAATTCGAATCACTGTCAGCCTCTGGCTGTTGAGAAACGCCCATCGTGAGTGCTTCTCGAATTGCCTCTGGAAGCCTCATTACGTCTTCCTGCAGATCACGTTTGATTGCCGGGTTTCTCAATCCGGCTGCCGGGTGGTAGAGCGGGAACAGTACCCGGTCGTCTAGTTTGATTATTCTTCCGTGGTCTTTAGAAATTCTACCTTCGGGGTAGTAACGAAGTAGGGAGTGACGTCCTAGCGTCACTATTACTTTAGGGTTTATCAGGTCTAGCTGGCGCTGCAAGTAAGGCTTGCACGCAGCAACCTCATCTGGGAGTGGGTCACGGTTATCGGGGGGGCGACACTTCACCACGTTCGTGATGAATACGTCTTTTCGAGAAAGTGGCACTTGAGCCAGTAGCTCGTCCAGCAACTTCCCCGAACGACCCACAAACGGCAATCCCTGCTGGTCTTCATTGAATCCCGGTCCTTCGCCGATAATCAGGATGCTTGCGACTGGTGACCCGTCTCCAGGCACAGCGTTCGTGCGATTCTCGTGCAGCCGACAGTTCGTGCAACTAAGTACTGCGTCGGCGATTTCGTCGACTGTTTTCCAGGTGTTTTCAGGAGTGGTGGTCAATTCTATAAGAGTGGCTGTGCTTCGTAACGAAAGTTATCACACCCGCGATAACGATCTTCGTACGGCACAACGCTGGTTAAAAAGAGCAACAAAAAACCGCACAACCAGAATGCAAATAATTGCGGTTGTGCGGTCAGTCGCTTGAGCGAGACTCTTAGTCGGTGA
>CAYYMP010000043.1:0-15306 GCA_964472915.1 uncultured Dehalococcoidales bacterium
CAAATGCCCAGGTAGTAGACAACCTCGAAGCTTTTATCGAGATATTCCCGTCGGAAATTGCGAAGAGTCTAAGAGACCAGCAAGAGATCGGCGAGCTAGTCGAAGTCATTCTCGACCTGGGGAGAAATCCTGAAGCACGCTTTCCTTCTCAAACTATCGAATTGAGCTCTGCTGAGGTCACCAGGGATCAGATTCAGCATGTCGTAGAACATGTTGGCCACTTCGGTGACGACAACCGTGCCGGTATCGAGAGAACGCTGCACCGAATATCCGTCATCCGAAACCGAGCCGGAGAGCCGGTCGGACTAACGTGCCGCGTTGGGCGGGCTGTTTATGGCTCGGTTCGACTTATCGACGATTTGATCCGTTCCGGCAAGAGCGTCCTGATTCTGGGCCGTCCAGGTGTTGGTAAAACCACAATTCTCAGAGAAACCGCCCGAGTTCTATCTGACGAAGCTAACAAACGGGTTGTGGTAGTTGATACCTCGAACGAAATTGCTGGTGATGGAGATGTTGCTCACCCGGCGATTGGTCACGCACGTCGCATGCAGGTCGCAAACACAGCTCTCCAGCACAACGTGATGATCGAGGCAGTGGAAAACCACATGCCGGAAGTGATCGTCATTGACGAAATGAGTACCGAGCTTGAGGCGCTTGCGGCTCGGACAATCGCTGAACGTGGTGTTCAGCTCGTTGCCACTGCACACGGAAACTCGCTATCTAACGTTGTCTCTAACCCGACGCTCGCTGACCTCGTTGGTGGAACGCAGACCGTAACGTTAGGCGACATTGAAGCACGCCGACGACGAACACAGAAAACCGTACTTGAACGCAAGCACGACCCGACCTTTGAAGCAGTGGTAGAAATAAGGGAACGAAACGCCGTGGCGATTCATCCCGAAGTCGGCACAGCAGTCGATCGCATGCTACGTGGCATCTCGATTCCGCAGGAAGCTCGGCGTCTTCAGTCCGACGGTAATGTCGAAATCTCGGTCGAAGAACTTCCGGGACAGGATTCGGAATTTAATCCGGCTCCATTCGATGTCCAGGACCTCGCCAGGAAGTGGCCCGACAGAGGTCGAAGAAATCGAAACGGCCGTGGTGAGAGGGAATCATCGCGGGAAGAAGCTCCCGTCGAACAGCCAAAACCGGTCGTGACAAAGGTTTTCGCTTTCGGACTCCCAAAAAACGCACTCGTTGAGGTTGTAGCTGAAACCAACGCTCCGATCGAAGTGGTCGATTACGTCGACAACGCAGAAATATTTGTGACGACCAAATCGCACTACAGCCGTCGCCCTACCGCTGTCCGCAGGGCCGAAAGGGATGGCGTTATGGTTCATGTCCTACGACGTGGTACTAAGGAGCAGATCAAGCAGTTCCTTAAGCGGTTCGTACAAGACAACAAACGTTCACGAGCTCCAGAATCGCCGGACGATTTCGAATACGAGGATCTCGACCAGAATTCAAGATCACGTGAGGCTTTAAAAGAGGCCGAGTCGGCAATAAGCCGAATAATCGCAGGTGAACAACGCATTGAGCTCATGGCTCAGCCGCCTTACGTGCGTCGCCTACAACACGGTCTTGCGGCTCGAAACAATCTTGGATCGGCGAGTATGGGAAGAGAACCGTCGCGACGCGTTGTAATCCGCCGCCGCAAGCGGTAGGGTTTCTTCATTATTTCCGGATAGCTGTTAGCGAGTTTTTAGAGGTACGACTTTGAGCGCCCAGGAACAAAGTTCACTGGATTTTGGAGCAGACGCAGAGAAACTTGAACGACGCAAAGTCAAGGGCGGATTGCTAATAACCTTTGAAGGCGGTGAAGGTGTTGGTAAATCGACTCAGGCTGAGCGGCTTCTACGTAAGCTCGAAAGCTTCGGGGTCGATGCGGTTCTTGCTCATGAGCCGGGCAGCTCCGATCTAGGGAACAGTGTCCGTCGCTGGATCAAACGATCAAACTCCTCATCGCCTCTCGCCGAAACGCTCCTATTCGAAGCAGCACGGGCACAGTTGCTGTTTGAATTGATCCAGCCTTCGCTCGACAAGGGTAAGGTCGTGATCCTCGACCGGTTTACGGATTCAACGCTTGCTTACCAGGGCTACGGGCGTGGAATGAGTCTCGACACCATAGGCACGCTAAATGAAATCGCCACAGCCGGGTTGAAGCCTGATTTAACTGTGCTTCTCGACGCAGACCCCGACGTGACGCTGGCCCGCGTTACCAACGAGCCAGATCTGTTCAGTGGCGGCGGTGGACGCGTCGACAACGAAGCTGAGCGACGTTTCGAGCAGGCTCCTAAAAAGTTCCATGAATCCGTGCGCAAGGGTTACCTGGAAATGTCGAAGTCAGACCCGCGCTGGTGTGTGGTTCGAGCTGACCAGGCCGGTCACAGAGTCGCCGACGCAATACTGAAACGGGTTCGCAGATTGCTACTTGAAAAAGGCGTTCCTGAATCGGCTTTCAAAGCCTAATCGAGCGCTTCGTACACCTTATTCAAAACCTGTTTCACCCGCCTGTCGTGAGCTGGTTCACCCGGCATTGCATTGAATATCAGTGCGACAGAAAGTTCACGATCTGGGTCAGCAAATCCGGTCGAAGACTCTTTCCCGCCGTGCCCAAAGGTATCGTCTGAGGCGTACCTGCTGTAGCCGTAGGGAACCGCCGGTCCATGACGGTTACTGCTGATTCCGAATCCAAGTCCTCGATCCATCACAACTCCGAACGTTTCGTCGAGTATTCCATCGTGGCTGCGAGTTGTCAGGCGGGTAAGTGTTTCCTGAGTTACAACACGCTCGCCCGACTCAGAAACCCCACCGTTCAACAACGTTGCGTAGAACGCTGATAGGTCACTCGCAGTTCCGTGGAATCCACTGCCAGGTCGCGTAAAGCGTCCGAGTTTTTCCGGAGTAAAAGCTGGATGTATTGAGCTTTGTCCCTTTCGAGAAATGTGCATCACGCTAAGCGCTTCACCTAACTCGTTGGCAGTGGCGACATCAACGCTGGGGATCGTCGATTTCATCCCGATCGGATCGAGAATGAAATCTTGAACGAAATCATCGAACGCGACTCCGCTTTGTCTTTCGACTATCTCACCAAGCAAATGCCATCCAGCAGTTGGCAAATACGCGGCTCTTTCTCCCGGCACCCATCCATCGACCAACGGAGTCGCAGACAGCCGGTCGATTACTTCTTCCTTGTCACTTCCATTGTCAGCAAGGGAGTCATCAGCAAGCCCTGAAGTGTGATTCAACAGGTGAGCGATAGTGACTCGGTCCTTGCCGTGGGTGGAAAATTCAGGAATGAATTTTGAGACAGGATCATCAAAGTCCAGTCGACCTGAATCAGCGAGAATCCCGATCGCTACCGCGGTAATCGGTTTCGCACTCGAAAAGAACGGCATCACCGTTTGCCTGGTAACGGGAGTGCCAGAATCAACACGCGCTACGCCAGCGGCAATACTGCAAACTTCCTCGAACCCAACTCGAACTGAAAGTTGGGCACCCGGATTCAGTCCTGCCTCAATTTGTTCCAACAGAACGTCGCGTAATGAATCGAAGCTGGCATTTGGAAATTCGGCCAAGTTCATACTGACAATGGTATGGATCAACCGGCGTACAACCAACTCGAAACGTGATCGAGTACAGACTTTCGCAGATTGGCACTGAAAGGTATTCTCCACTCGTTAGAAATATTGCGGCCCAGCGGAGACTACCCACTTGATCAAGAACACACTCAAACAGAAGCTCAACGAAGGCAAAACAACGATTGGACCGTTCGTTGGTCTGCCGTCACCAGGAATGGTCGAGACCATGGGCTGGATGGGTTTCGATTTCGTTGTCATCGACTGTGAACACGGTCCGATGGATTACGAGACAGCCGAGCATATGATCCGAGCAGCCGAGCTTTCGGGGACCACCGCAATTGTTCGGATCGGACTGAACGAACAACAGCACATTCAGCGATACATGGACGCTGGTGCCGCTGGTGTAATGATTCCGTTAATCAACAATGCTGCGGACGCTAAAAAAGTCGTTGATGCAGTGAAGTATCCGCCGATCGGCAAGCGCGGTGCGTTTGCTGGACGAAGCGCACGGTTCGGTTTGCAAGACATGGCTTCTTACGTAAAAGAAGCGAACGAAGAAACTTTCATTTCACTCCAGATCGAAACTCCTGAAGCAATCGAGAACGCAGACGAAATTATCGCCACAGAACACGCAGACGCTGTGTTCCTCGGACCTGGTGACCTATCGGTAAATTTCGGTATTCCTGGTGACACTATGAACCCGCAGGTTACCGACAGTATTGAAATGCTGGTGAACAAAATTCATGCTGCAGGCAAAATTGCAGGCACTCTTGGCGTGACCGCCGAGCAGACAAAATACTGGCATGAAAAGGGCGTTCGCTGGCTTGTGAACTCGGCTCCAAAATTCCTGCAGGCCGGAGCAGCTGATTATCTCGCAGCAGTAAGCGGTCCACTCGGTCGATAGTGTCTTCTCCACGTTTCAGCCCTAAACAAGCGGTTGAGAGCCGACTGCGGACGCGTGGGTTAGATTTTTCCGATCTCAGGGTCGGAAAGAAAGTAATCCTCACGTGGACTGAAGCGTGGAGTTCAACGATTGCTGATTTACTCGGCGCAACACCAGCTCCTCACACTGGCTTCCTCGAAAACTACTGGCTTCGGACTCTCGATAACGCCAACGGTGGAGCAACGGTCGCGTTTGCGCCGGTTGGCGCCCCCGGAACAATCATGATGATGGAAGACCTGATTGCCGCCGGAGCTGAATCGGTTCTGGGCATCGGTGCATCTGGTGGCCTAGATCCTGATCATCCAGTCGGGCATGTTCACATCCCTTCCCGTGTGACGGTGATTGATGAAGGTACTTCCAGCCATTACCCAGGTAATGCAGAACCCACTGCAAACCCTGCCATGCTCGCCGAACTATCGAAGCTCGCTCAAAAACATGGAGCAACGACTGAATCCGGAGATTGGTGGACCACTGACGCCTTCTATCGCGAATTGACCGATGACATCGCTCGCCACTCGGAGAATGGCGTAAAGGGCATCGATATGGAAACGTCGGCTATGTACCGAGTCGCGGAGTATCGAGGGGTTGCGGCTTGCAACATGTTGGTCGTCAGCGACGAACTCTGGACCGACTGGAACTACGGAATCGATTTCTCAGAATTCCAAACTGGTGTTTCTGCCATACAAAACGCCGCCGTTGAATGGGCGCTGAGCGATTAGATCACGCGAATCTGTCGAGTCCAAACTGCCCGATATCGAACTCGGTTACTCCCGTCGCCACAAGATCAGCAATCGCTCTACCTACCAACGGTGCTAGAAGGATTCCTTTTCCACCTGTCCCGGTCGCTATAAACGCGCCTTCTTTGCCCGGCACACGCCCGAGTATTGGATCCCCGTCAGGTGACACAGGTCTGAGGCAAGCAGTTTGCAAGATGACCTCTTGCTCCTCGAGCGCAGGAATCATCCTCAACCCACGTAAGGTCAACGATTCCAACGCTTCTGATGAAGGTGAGGTGTCGAACCCAGTGCCATCCTGTTTAGTCGCAGCAAGCCAAACCTGGTCGTCGCCTTTTTGAACGACCGAGCAAGAGCTGTTCAAGTGAAATCCGTGAAGGTGATGATTCAAAGGCTTATCGAACCCAGCGACTCTGACGATCTCGCCTTTTTGCGGCACGATCGGGATATCGACATCCAGCCAAACACCTGCGGTTCCAGTCCAGGGTCCCATCGCGAAGATAACCGAGCCGCACACGTACTCTTCTTGATCCGTTACCACTTTCGAAATTGCGGATTTGTTCCAGCTCAAATCCCGGACCGTTGATGTGACGAAACTTACACCTCGCTTTTCAGCCACCTGTGCAACGGCGAGGGTGTAGTTGTAGCTGTCGAGCATGAAAACACTTTCGACGAGTACGCCACCGAAGTTTTCCTCGGTTATTCTTGGCTCCGCTTTGATCACGTCTTCGGGGGACAGCCCCTCGGCGTGGAACGCATCGAACTGGTTGATTCGGTCGACTTCCGCTCGAAGTTCGGGTAAATCCTCTTCAGTCAATGCAAGTTCAAGGTGGGGTGTAATTCTTACCTGCGCATCTACACCTGACTCATCCTGAATTCTTTCAAGCTGATCACGATGCATGAGGTACGACTCGTGATTGAGACTCTCAATTTTCCCGGTCTCGTTTGTGGGATTTAGCAAGCCAAGAGCGAAGCCGGATGCGTGGTTGCCAATCGAGTCACGCTCCACGACAGTCACAGTCAAACCAGCCGAAGCCATTTGAAGAGCAATGGATGAGCCAATCACTCCACCGCCAATTACGACCACATCTGATTTGACCGTCACGTCACTTACCTCGTCATTGAAAGCCAGTCACCGACAATTTGTGAATCGTGCCCGAACGCTAGCTCAGGCAAAGTCGCTGGATCGAATACCTGGGCGTCGAGAGTTTCGTGATCGGCGGCGCCTAGTTCTCCGCCCATCACTCGTGTTTCGTACACGGCCAGGACGATCGGATTGTCCTTCTCTGAGTACAGCCCAACGAGTTCGCCTGCAGTTACATCGAGACCGCATTCTTCTTTGACTTCGCGTTCAACCGCCGATTCAACGCGTTCACCGCGGTTGACGTATCCGGACGGAAAACTCCACTTCCCAATTGCCGGTTCGATTGCCCGCTGAACCATCACTATTCCGTCCTGATAAGGAACGATGGCCGCGGCGGCTAGTTTTGGATCGTTCCAGATCGTCCGACCACAGTCGGCGCACTCAGGGTGCCCGTGAATCCCGGGTTGGAGTTCAGGTAAATGTTGGTGACTGTGGGTCATGGTTCAGAACGTAGTCATTGGCATCTGGGTATTCGCCGACTTTATCAGAGACTGTCTACAGCGGTTCGATCTGAAAATCGCGGTTAGCTGGTCGATTGATCGCTAGAATGCCGCCATCTCAGAAGTTCGTGTTTCACAGGAGCAGGTAATTGAGCGAAAACTCAATGTTTGGATTCCAGAACGGGTTGAGCAGTCTTTCTATGGTCAGCAATGCCGAGTCCCGTTCAATTTCAGCAGAAAACCCAACCGGAGAAAAAAGCGGTGGAGGTAGAGTTCCATCACCACAACCACCGCATCCGTCTCACCGACTCGGACAGGGCTGGAAAGTTCGACCTGCGATTCCATTGGAGCCAGGTGAAACAGCGCTTCTCGCCGACATCGAAGGCCCCGGCGTCATAAACCACATTTGGATAACCCTTGCGCAAACCGGGTACAGGGACTGCGTTCTGAGGTTTTACTGGGATGACGAAGAGACTCCATCGGTTGAAGTTCCTGTCGGTGATTTCTTCGCGAACTCGCATGGACTTCGTTACAACGTGAATTCGATTCCTGTGAATTGCAATCCTCAAGGCGGGTTCAACAGTTACTGGCAAATGCCATTCAGGAAGCGCGCAAAGATCGAGGTAGAAAATCAGCACTGGGACAAGGTTCCAGCTTTCTTCTACCAGATCGACTATTCGCTCACGGATGTGCCAGAAACAGCCGCCTACTTCCATGCACAGTGGAGACGATCGCAAACCACGCGTGAGAATCCCGAACACGTCATCTTGGATGGTGTTTCAGGCCAGGGACATTACGTCGGAACAGCTCTCGGTTGGACACAAATGTCGGATGGATGGTGGGGTGAAGGAGAAATCAAATTCTTCATGGATGGTGACGATGAGTTCCCAACGATTTGCGGAACCGGGACCGAGGATTACTTCGGTGGAGCGTGGTGTTTCACCGATACTTTTTCAGCTCCATACCTCGGATATCCGCTCTGGACTCGCGACGAAGGTGATGTTCCAAAGCACGGGTTATACCGCTGGCACGTTCTCGATCCGATCAGGTTCAAGGAGGATTTGAAGGTCACAATCCAGGCTCTCGGTTGGTGGGGCGACAAGACCTTCCAACCACTCACCGACGAGATTGATTCGGTCGCTTACTGGTATCAACTGGAACCGCATATAGAGTTCCCCGCACTGCCTGATGCAGAAGGCCGCTGGCCTCGAATAAAACGGGATTGGGGAGGTGGATCCGGAACTCGAGGATTCACAGGTGGTCAGCCGCGGCAAGGTGACGTGTAGTCATGCTGCTGCAAATCATCCGCCGAATACTCGCCGCCCTAGTCATCATTTCTCTACTAGCAGTAGGAGGAGGAGGGTGGTATTTCTCGTCCGTTCTCGAAGAGGACGGGTTGAGGATCGACAACGCACCAGAAGCTCTGTCGGTGGAAGTTATCGAGGTTTCTTCAGATCGAATCACACTGACTCAACGCGACGGATTTGAGGAGGAGGAAAGAATCGATGAAGCGGGTGTTTGGGGAGTAGCGAGAAACGGCGGTTACGGACGAATTTCCGAGATTCTTGAGGCCGGCGAAGGTCGCGTAGTTCGCTCATTCGAGATCCTCGAAGGTTCAATAAAACAAGGTGATTTCGTCTTCATTGATCGAAGCGCACATCCCATCGATCCCACCTACGCTCACAACCTCGAATTTTCAACGGTAAGCTTCGAAGCTCCGCTAGGTGAACTCGATGCCTGGCTAATCGAAGGTTCGTCAGATAATTGGGTTATCTTCGTTCATGGTAGAACCAGTAACAAGGACGAGTTTCTGAAGCTGGTGGACGACGTACAGACCGCTGGGTGGAACTCTCTGGTCATCGACTATCGAAATGACGCCGGTGCTCCCTCAAGCGATTCTGGTTACTACGATTTTGGAGCAACTGAATGGGAAGACCTGGAAGCGGCAGTGGAATTTGCATTGGCGGCGGAAGCTGAAGACATTGTCTTGTTCGGGTCTTCTATGGGTGGCGGCGTAATCGCAGCCTTCGAGCAACAGTCAGCAGTTTCCAAAAACACATCTGGGCTTATTCTCGACGCGCCAATGCTGGATTTTGGCAAGACTGTCGATAAGGGTGCCGAAGAACGCAGCGTGCCAGGGATCATCACACTCACAGCCAAGCAATTCGCTTCCCTTCGTTTTGGTGTTAACTGGGATTCAATGAACTTCTTGAAAGACGCCGCCAGCATCAACAAGCCTGTTTTGATTCTTCACGGTGACGAAGACGATACCGTGCCGATTGCAACCAGCAGAGAGTTCGCTGATCTAAACCCTGAAATGACTACATTGGAAGTATTCGAGGGAGCGAGTCATGCCGCCGGTTGGAACCACGAGCCTGAACGTTACGAGACGCTAGTCACCGAGTTCCTGTCGCAGTTCGAATAGCTACTCAGCCGAGCGTGTGAGTTCGTGCAACGGAGTTCGCAAGAATGCGATCAGAGCTGAGACGATCCCGAACATCCCCGCAACCACGGCTGTCGCGAGGATTACACCGACGGGGCTCCATGTCGTTTGAAGGACAAATGGTGGAAGTAGTGCATCTCCGCTTTCTGTGTATGCCATAGCTGAGACGGCGATTCGACTGGCAACAAGTCCGGCTGCAACACCAACCACAACACCGACCAGTGCGACGATCCCATGTTCTATTAGCGAGCTACGCACAAATCCCTGGTTCCTAAGGCCCATTGCCCGAAGATATGCGGAGTCGTGAATCGTTCTATTGCTATGAGCAACGAGGTACGTAACGTATCCGAGCACCAATGCAGCTCCACCGATTAGCAACGCCACAATACCCATTCCGCGCCAACCAGCGACGGTGAGTGGATCAATTACCGAAGTGTTTACCCTGCCCTGTCGATCAAGTAACGTCCCGCTTCGGAAATAATTCCGTGCCTCCGTTGCGACGCGCTCGTGCTTCATCGGATCTACGTCCGCAAAGATTTCGTTTGCACTAATATCAACCAAACCGCGGAGATCGACGAAACCAAGTAGTGCGTCCACGTCTAGCACCATGAACGGGTCTGACTCGGGATCGAGAGTCGGGAAGTATTTCACCGCAGTCACCGGTTTTACAGGAACGAATCCTCCGAATATTTTCACGACAATTGGAGCACCAATTTGAGCCCCGGTTAACGACAGGAAGTTCTCTGAAACTATCGCAGGTATCGGTTCACCGTTCGGGCTTCGGTACAAACCTCTAACACCCGCAATGGTTCCCCGTTCCAGGGTAGTTATTCCGATTCCCGTGCCAGGTTCACCCACACCAGGTTCTTCAGTTCCAGCCGTGTAGAAATCATCGAGGCCGTTCGAAGTTGGGAGAGCGACCCACAAAGCGGGTGATTCAAAGTCGAGCATCGTTTGCTCGAAACCTGGCCCAATAGCTTTCAGGTCATCAACAAACCATGTTGTCGGCGCACCACCGTCACCACCGGCTTGCATGAACGTCTGAATCGAAACAATCTCGATTGGTGCATCAAGGTGCTGTGGCACGTTCCCGACCTGCTCCGCCCAGGATTCCCCGATCTGACCTAACGTGACTGTGACCTGCCTGCCAACTTTGTCTTCCAGCACGATCCAGAAGAAATGATCGGACACATACGGATCTTGTTTGGTCCAGGCTGAAAGCTGCGTTGTGCCCTCAGGCAAGACCAACGGATCCGCTTTTGCGGGAATTCCTATCTTTCCGAAGAGCTCATCAATGCCCTCGTCGGCAAAGTCGTCACGGAACCATGCCATTTCGGGGAACAAGTCGGATTCGACGCCCAGCAGTTCGAACTCAGGTCCGGAGTCGGTAGTTCCGAATTTGCCCATGTTGCGGAATGCTTTGGTGACAACATTTACGCCGTCGATTTGGGCAAGAGCATCGAGTTCAGTATCTCCCACGTCGGTGTGGATGCCACGTGGAATGATTCTGAGGTTCGTCCCGTTGTCGTAGAAGATTTGCTCTTCGTTACTCCGCTCGAGCGTTGAAGCAACGGTTCCGACCATTACTCCAAGACCGGTTCCCAGAATGATGAGAAGAACCGGCCATGCGTACCAGTACGGACTTCTACCCAATCTCCAGAAGCCCACAGCGACAGATGCAGATGTAAATCGTGTTGCGACTGCGGCAGAAACGCGAGTGAGAACAGGGAATGCTCTCAAGGTGAGCAGTGCCACCGATATGAGAAGCATCGCCGGTGCGAATAACAACGTTGGGTCTGACGTAACTTGCCCTTCTCGATCGCTCGAAGCTACCCCCCTGCTGGAAAGCTCCCACAGGAATAGACCACCAAGTACAACGATCAAGATGTCGAGGTATACGCGCTGGAATATCGGAGGGCTGTCGGGTCGTGCGCGGCTTCGCTCGACGTTGGATATTCCCGACTTCGCAACAAGCAACGTCGGTCCAAGCACAATTAGGAATGCGACCAGCGCCGCCCCCAGAGACCAGAACCATGCAGATATCGTCAGCTCGACCGGCAAATTCCCGCCATCTGTAAGCGAGCTAAAAACAGGCAGACGACCTGCGACTGCAATTCCAAACACGGCAATCAGGGGGGCAATCAGTGCCGGAACGATCACTGTGGCGATCGACTCGAATAATTGAACTCGGATGACCTGGAACGCAGACAGTCCACGTGACCGCAGCATCACAGTTTCAATTTCTCTTCTTCTGGCGATAAGACCAGAAACCAGGAACAGGTAGTAGGCGACAACTGAAACTGCCAGTGCCGCTAACAAAAAGGCAGGCAAGCGCAGGAAAAGTGTTCGCTGCGCCATTCCGTTGATCGAGGCTCGCAATCCCGAGAGCATTGACCCGCGGGTAATCCCACGTGTTACCCGCTCGTCGAAATAATCGAGCGAGGCAAGCAGTGGTTGGGATTTTGCAGTTGCAATCGCTTCAGTATCAGTGAACAGCACTCGCATGTATTGCATCGGAAGACCAGAGTTGGAAGGACCTACTCCGGGTGCAATTCCGCCCTCGGCGGTGAACAGCACAATTGGCAAATCCTGCCCGCCGAAAAGAGAAGGTGGATTCGGTTCAAGGATTGATCTCGAGCTACCCATCCAGAATTTGTCATTCGGATCATTCTCGGTAAATATTCCGACGATCTTTGCTCTCACAAGACCTGATGATCTTGAGATCGAGCGAGCAACGATTTCATCGCCAACGTTGAGGTCCAAGAAGATGTCACCGTGTCTGAGTTGTTCGGTTCGACGTTTGTAGGCAAGGACTTCGAGCGTGGTGATGTCGAGTTCGTCGGTCGAAATGTCGGCCCGTGGAGCCCTACCTTCGAGGATCGTTACGTGATCGACCAGCCCACCAATTTCCTGGAAATACGCTCGTGAAGCCAGATCTCCTGATCGAATGGTGACGCAGCCCGCATCGAACAAACCTGCCTCAACATTTTGGTAGTTTGCGATTGCTTCCGGAACCGACTCTTCATCGGCTTCTTCTACAAGAAGTCGAGCTGCGTTCAGCTGAGAAAAATGACCGTTGGAGCAGTTCACACCCCAGAAATGCTCTCGGCTTTTCACCCGAGTTGAAGAAAAGGTAATCAGCGGCGTCAGGTAATCGTCTACGGCGTCATCGACTACGGCGTCAGCAGTCTCAATTTCCGATGCTTCGAGCGGAATCCAATCGGAAATAGCGCTTACGTTGCTGTTGTTCGGTCCGAGTCGTTCGACAACGTCGGCCATGCCAACTCGCTCAAGTGACCGAAGGTAAATAGGCCCACCTGCAACAACGATGGCTGCCAGAAATACCGCCACCAAAACGCCAACGGCGAGGAAGCGGTCGCCCCGAGCGCGGCGTTGTACAAATCGAGCGAAATTCAAAGGTGGTTTGTTCTTAATCAGAAGATTGAGCGAGTGAACATTTCAACTCGTTTGGTTCTGATGCTGCATTTTACGCTGCTGCAACATACCCATAAACCTAATTGTGGTTACTCGGTTACTACATGTATAAATGCGTGTGATACATGCACGCAGGAATTCACGATGACGGTCAACCGTCCGCTAATAATGTTGCTACTTGTGATCACAGCTATATCTGTGGCCGCTTCTGCCTGTCGTGGGACAACTCTTTCAGCAACCGAAATTTACGAGCTGGCTAATAGAGCACTGTCTGCGTCCCACTCATATGAAATTCACTCAACAAAATTCGAACTAATTGGAAGTGATGTTTTCACTCAAACAGAAACTATCGTTCAATTTGAACAACCCGCCCATCAACAGTTAATTGACCAACACAGCGGTCAGCCGACAAGCATTCAAATCGGACCACAAATCTTCACTCGCTCGCGTAGCACCCCAGGATTTTGGAACCATTCCCCTTACTACGGGTTCTATGGCGCACCTGTTCCTCTTGGAGTCAAGCATCTTCCTGAAGACTTCGATCTATCACCACAGGTGAATATCGTTGATGGACATGCAATCATTACGGGTACTGGAAAAAGACCCCACAATACTTATCTCAGCGAGAATCACACCGGTTTTGCGATAGTGATTGACCTGTCTGACTATTCCGCTAAACACGTGGTTTCGTTCGATAGGACTATGTGTGAAGTAGATGATTCGGAGATACGAGCACTAAAGGAATCAAATTGGAGCCATGAACAGCTGTTAAATGTTCTGGCTTACCTTCCGGTAACAACCGAACTTGGCAGCGTCCACATCTCTTCATTTGACCGATATAACGAAAGATTTGGCATTGAACCAGTTGATACTTCTCAGATAATTACTGAACTAAAGCGACATGGTCCCCAGGGAATTGTTTCGGATCTAGAACCCACGATTCATTTCGAGTTCACCGGTCCACCTGAGTCGTATTCAATTTCCATAATACCGTTCATCGAGTTAGAGAAACAAACCAGTTGGTTTTCGTATCACGGTGTCGACCTTCGGGTTTTCGAGTACAAACCCGTCACCCCGCTCGATCGAGGCAAGAATTACACAGTTACTCTAGGTTGGATTGAATTCGAGGGATCTGAAAATTCAATATCCTGGGAGATTCAGACAGTGCAGTGAAACAAGGTCTCGGCCTGCTAAATCTCTGCCGATTAAAAAAACCGCCGGAATGGCGGTTTTTAATTTCGATTTGGTGGGCCCGGGATGACTCGAACATCCGACCTCTACTTTATCAGAGTAGCGCTCTAACCGGCTGAGCTACGGGCCCTTGCGTCTCGCTCGAAACATCTACGGTTCCGTGCGGCACGAAAGAAAATTTTACTACTGGTTTTGAAGTTTTGCTGTTGGATGTAGGACGATTTCAGAAAATTCTCGTAAGTCTCGATCGTGAGCTCCGGGCGTGACTTCATCACTTGGTCGCCCCGTCGCAGTCTCCCACCCTCTGCCTCCCCCAATCTGGGGGAGGATCCGTTTAGCTTCTGACTTGACTTCATCAGTTGGCAGCAAGAGGCGCATATCACCTAACCTAGCCGCTTCCATAGAGGAAGGTGTGTGTTATCTCCCAGAATGGGAAGAGTTAGGTGCCTGTACTGAGCCGGTCGAAGGAAGGAGGAGAAATGCGACGGTTTAGCTGAGTGACCTCATCCTGAGCTTGTCGAAGGGTAAAGTCACGATCGCGTCAAACAATTTTTCTTAAACCAAAAGACCCCGAAAAGTCGGGGTCTTGTTTAGTCCTTAGCGAACTGAACAGTGAACAGAAAGAACATTCAAAAGTTTTTCGAAGTTTTGAGACTCTGAAAATGAGTCTATGTTTTGGTGCAACAGGGTTTTATTGGTCGAAGCTTTTAACTAACGAGCCCCTTCCACTCCCCCAGGACTCAGCTGATAAATCAACTGAACGCCAGGTTCAGGAATCTCGCTCAAGAAAGTTCTCCACATCAACCACCTGCTGGTCGACCTAGGTAGCCTCGTTACGAAACTAAATCCGTGAAGGTAAATCTCCGTAGTCTGTCCACCGCGGACACTTTCGAAGATCGTTTATTCCATCACAGTTCGTAAGAGGTGCTCCTTAGAAAGGAGGTGATCCAGCCGCACCTTCCGGTACAGCTACCTTGTTACGACTTCGTCCCAGTCATCGGTCCTACTCTCGGCACCTGTGCCCCGAAGGTTCACCCAGCGACTTCAAGTATTACCAACTTCCATGACGTGACGGGCGGTGTGTACAAGGCCCGGGAACGTATTCAACGCAGTGTGCTGACCTGCGTTTACTAGCAACTCCGCGTTCATGCAGGCGAGTTGCAGCCTGCAATCCCAACTGAGACCAGCTTTATCGGATTGGCTCCACCTCGCGGCTTCGCGACCGTCTGTACTGGCCATTGTAGCGTGTGTGTAGCCCAGGACGTAAGAGTCATGATGACTTGACGTCGTCCCCACCTTCCTCCCTTTTAGGGGCAGTCTCGCTAGAGAAATTAACTAACGATAGGGGTTGCGCTCGTTGCGGGACTTAACCCAACACCTCACGGCACGAGCTGA
>CAYYMP010000044.1:0-15190 GCA_964472915.1 uncultured Dehalococcoidales bacterium
GCGGGTTTAAAGCATCAAGTAGTAATTGCACTGATGGGATTACCACCGGGGTTGGGCGAATCATATTGCCACACTCCAGAGTTTTATACGGATAAGTTGAAGGAAATTCTGGAGGCTGAGATACCTTATGACAGCGTTGCGTATAAAGATGCTTCCGGCACGACACCACCGGCGATAGTGTACGAAACCATAAAAAATGCGAGGGAACTGTTACCTGCAGGAACAATAATTCAGTTTCATACTCACGACACTGCGGGAATGGGAGTCGCTGCGAATTATGCAGCGATTGAGGCAGGGGCTGACATTATCGACCTGGCAATGGCACCGGTCAGTGGAGGCACTTCGCAAGTAGATATTCTTACTATGTGGCACAGATTGAGGAATACGGAATTCACTATAGATATCGAGCCGGAAAAAATTCTAGATGTAGAAAAAATGTTTGCAGATCAATTGGATAAGTATTACATGCCTCCAGAAGCAAATACTGTCAATCCAGTAATACCGTTTTCTCCTATGCCTGGTGGAGCTTTGACAGCGAATACACAAATGATGCGGGACAATAATTCACTTGATTTGTTTCCTAAGGTGATTGAGAACATGCGGGAAGTTGTGGCAAAAGGCGGATTTGGGACATCTGTTACTCCTGTGTCTCAGTTTTACTTCCAACAGGCATTTGTTAACACAGTGCAAGAAAAATGGTCAACAATCACGCCGGATTACGGAAAAATGTTGCTCGGATATTTTGGCAAGACGCCAGATGAGCCCGACCAGGAGATTAAAAGAATTGCTTCTAGCCAGCTAAATCTTGAGCCTACCAGTGAAGATGTGCATGACATCAATGACCGTAACTCAAAGCTGGGAGTTGATTACAACAAAAAACTGTTGGCAGAGGAAGGTTTAGAAACTACAGAGGAAAATATCTTTATTTCTGCAACATGCGGATCACAGGGGATTGCATTTCTGAAGGGTGAAGGAAAATCCGGCATTAGGTACAAGGAAGATGTGAAACCCACCTCCGATGATGCCACCTCTGCCCCCTCTGGTTCTTACAAATTACGAGTCAATGGCGAGTCTTTTGATGTTACTGTTTATTCAAAGTAAGTAGAACGGGTGTTTACGAACACGTTCGAGACTGCCCCGTCTCCACCAGAGTTGAATCAAGCAGGCTCGCTTCCTTATCGGAGGCGGGCCTGTTTTCTTCTTCGCCTAATTTTGAGCCTTTGATTCGGCCCATTTGATGCGACCTAATTCTTGAGCGAGTTCTGTGTATTTGTCCCTGGATGATTTTCGTAGACTCCACAGGATTGGCAGGAATCCGCAAATAACTGCAATTAGCCCGGTTGAGCCGGAAATCCCGAGAAGCCAATCCCCTGCTGTTCCAGTTACGAAACCGCCGATGGTTCTGCTGAAAACGCTGATGGTCAGAAGGTAGAACGCCGCATCCATAAGCTTGTGCCACGGGAGTATGGAGCCTTCGAATAGCGGGATCATGCGACTTCCCATTCCGGTGACCATGAACGTGGCAAAACCGACGGTTGCTACGTGCAACACCGGCAGCGTGGAATCGGCTGGAAATATCGATGTATTGCTAATTTCTTCAATCGCCTCAACGCCGAGTAATACTGCTGAAATAATCAGCCAAACATACGCTGATCTCAAAAAGCGGCCAAAGCGCGGATACGCACCGGGGGAAATTGGGGGTCTCCGAGTTGAAGATGGTTCAAGCACTCTAATGGCATAGACGAACAGAATCATTCCTACGGTCATCAATAAAACACCGCTGGACGAAACTTCAGTCCGAGCATCAAACACTCGGGACACGACCAGAATCGCCAAGCCTGCGTTGAACAACGCCCATGAAGCGATTTCGGCAGTATTGTGGATCGGTTTGAGTCCAAGGAATCCGAATACCGCTCGATTGCTAACAGCAAATATGAAGCAGAACACGAAGCCGAACAATCCCGACTCGATAACTGCGATGTTATGAAAGTAAGGGGCAATCGACGCTTCGTGATCAAACAACCAAAGGGTCAAACGAAGGTGGAGAGCCGCCGAGACGGCAAACCAGAAAATCGCCATGAATATCCAGCGTTCGGCGGCACCCCTGGGCGTTCTTCCTGATCTAAGTGTGTTGAATATCGTCGCCGAGAATACCAAAGCTCCGATCAGCAGCAGAACTGCTGAGATAACTGCGAGCACACCAGTTGTCGGATGGCGATTAATGCTCTGCCCTGCAAACCTCAATATCACCGACACAACAATCGTGATCAGTACCACTCGCTGAGGCAGCGGAAATCGAATCGCGCCGTTTCTGAATCTTGGAACGACGTGGAACCCAACCCCAACAGTGAAGAGACCGGTGAATCCAAAGATTTGCGCCATGCCATGAGCTTGCGCGTGGGTGATCCACCAGATTCCTCTATCCACACCGATCCATTCGGCAATAAGCATGCCCGATCCAGTGATAAACCCAAGTGTCAGTGCGATGAGCAGTGACGAAATCACGAAGGGTCGATACAGGCGTTGTTCAGACCAGGGAGTAACGGGATATCGTCCCGATCGCCCGGGAGTTGGGGATTGAGTTCGCTTCGAATCGATTTGAATGTTCACAAATTTAGATTGGCAACAAACCTTGCGCACATAAACCGGGTCGGGTGAGATTTCGATGAGAGACCCGGTGCATGTTCTCCGAGTTTAGTTCTGAGTAGCTCTGCCCGTGGGTTCGTCGTCGAGTTCGATCCTAATTACCCGCACCTCTGACTCTGCCAAGTCTTCTACGGACTGTTCATCCGAATCCCCAACACCCAGTCGATCTACTTCAGCAGGAGTGAATCGCCAAATAAACGCGATCGTTTTGAAGCCGTTCACTGCCCATAGCGACAGGATAAACATCAACAGCATAGCGATTGGTGGGGACACGAAAATAAACTGCCATGCGTTGTAATCGACTCCGAGTTTGATTAGTCGAGACACGATGTTTACGGCTACTTGTGAGTAGATAACTGGGAACAGCATCAACCAGAAAAGCCCTCCAATTCCGAACAACCAGAATCTTCTCTGACGGGTCGATCTGAAACCGTCAATTGTTGATCGTCGAAGTAGTCGGCTGGCTTTGAACAAAAATACCGATGCAACTGCAACTGGAAGTGCCAGTCCAACAGCCAGGTAACTGACTGTGGCGAGTATTCCGAAGAAAACCAGCCCGGGTTGTGCCTGCTCCGCCAACTGCAAATAGACAAACGACGCGATCAAATAATTGAGCAGCACCTGCATTGCGGGTTCAATCGCTGCTGTTCCGGTCGCTGAAATTATCCATGTCACCACGAGAAGCACGAGGATCAGGATTGAGGCGTAAATAAACTCACGCCTGAGAGACATCACGGTATTTCGCATACAGGTCCGCCCTGCACGTTCAATCCCTTTCGCTGCATGAGCCGGCAATCGTGTGATGTCACGCATCGTCGGTAATGCGTTCCTCACAACCACGACAAACGCTACCAGGAGCAATATCACCGGAATCAAGCTTGCAACCCCGGATGACACCTTGATGATCCCTATGAGCGACTTATACATCTCAACTTCGCCAGTAAAAGCATATGCGTTGGTAAGGATTTGCTCTAACGGAGGTGCCGACGGATCGCCTTCCACAGCCCGTAACGCTGGTTCAATAATTCCCGGTCCGACACGGGCTAGCTCATCTGAATTCTTGATCAGGAAGTTAAAAGTTGATTCCGTGAGCGACAGCTGCGGATTGGAGGCAGTGGAAACCAGTTGTTGAACTAGCCGCGTAACTGCGTACATAAACACAAATAGCAGTCCAACCAGTATGAATAAAGACGCGCTGAGGAATCCAAATCGAGTCAGAATCAGCTTGCGACCCGGGTAACGTCTGAATAGTGCGAGGGGCGAAAAGAGAAGCAGAAGACCACTAAACGCAAGGACTATCAACACAGCCAGAATCACGTTCGATCGTTGAGTTTGAGTGTTCGATATGTGGTCTTTGAGCCCAGTGAGGGACACATCACTCAATTCGGTCAGTCTGGCGTTGAGTCTCGACGCATATTCCGCAGCGTCCTCTACATCTTCGACCAGTTCGGAGGGAGGAGCGATATTTCGTCGGTCCTTGACCTCGTACTCGTTCAAACCAACTACAGCGGTATCGATTGAGCCAGAGATGACAGCGGCGATCACCAGTAACCAAATCACGACCTTGCGTGGAGTGGGAGTCGGGTTTAACGCACGAAGAATCGTTTTTATGGTGCTTCTAATCATCCAGGGCGATTCCAGATATTCGGATTGGTGCGGACTTTAATTGCGTTTTCACTTGCGTAGCCGGATTACGGACCACGGTTAATGTGTAGCATCCCAGCAGTTTTTACACATAGGCGGGACTCCCAACATCGAAACCCCTGCAACACCTCGAAATTCTGGAATCTATCGCGGCTGGTACATAGCGGCGGTTTCCGCGCTGTCCATTGGCGCTGTACTTGGAACTGTCCAGTTCACTTTTAGCCTGTTCATCATTCCACTTGAAGATGAATTTGGCTGGACACGTACGCAGGTCAACGGTGCGCTATCGATCGGAATAATTTCTTCGCTGATGTCTCCGATCATGGGGAACATTCTGGATCGGTTCGGCTCGAAGTGGACGATGGCGATATCAGTGCTGCTCGTTGCCATCGCCTTTGTCCTTCGTTCCGTCATGACAGAGCTATGGCAGTTTTACCTGTTCACGGCAATTATGTTCGCTGGAACCCCTGGGGCGACGATGCTGCCCGCCGGCAAGCTCGTTATGACATGGTTCCCTTCGATACGTGGTCGGATGATGGGAAGAGTTACCGCGGGCAACAACATCGGTTCCGGGATTGCCACTCCGGTGGTCGCAAGCCTGATTACGCTAGTTGGTTGGCGTTGGACGTTTGGGGTGCTTGGCATAGCTCTGTTCGGGCTTGCGATAATCATCGTTCTCGTAATTAGCGACAATCCTGACGATGTCGAGAATGAAAAGGGCAAAAAGTGGTCGCCGCCTGAGCAATCAGGAGCTTCAAGACTGAATCCCAGGGCCGGACTATCAGTTAGCGCAGTATTACACTCACAGGCCTTCTGGTTGTTGGCGATCGGGATGACTCTTCAGCAGTTCTTGCGAACTGCAGTCGTTAGCCAAATGGTTCCGCATTTACAGCAAGTTGGATTTAGCTTCGCAGCCGCCACATCGGCGATGATCGTACTGGCAATTGGTGGCGCTTCAAGCAAGCTGATTTTTGGTCAGCTAAGCGAAACCGTCACAGCGAGGATTGCCTTCGTGATGGTCATGGCCCTTCAATTTGTAGGATTGTTGTTGTTGACCTTCGCTGGTGGATCACTAATGGCGTGGGTCGCCATCCCAATATTTGGACTTGGGATGGGAGGAGTTGGCGCACTCACCCCGCTCGTGGTCGCGGAGATGTTCGGAGTACGAAACCTGGGGACGATAACAGGACTGACAAGGGCTTCGATAGGGATCCCGGTAGTTGCCGGACCAATCATGGCGGGACTTATTTACGACAACACCGGCAAATACGAATTGATGCACATCATCACGATGGCATTCCTTGTCGTTTCGATCGCGTGCTTTGTGTTCGCCAGGCGACCCGAAGCCGCGTCGGTGAACAACTAACGGTGGGTATGGTCAGAGTGAATCCCGCCACCGGTTGAACCATGTGCATGTGATTCATGTCCGTGATCGTGGTCACCAAAGCTGTCTAAGCTGACGCGGTGTCGATTACGCCATCTTGACGCAAAAGCGAGAAGCTCAACAATCGTCAGGATTGTAATGCCCGTTAGCACCACGCTACCACCAGGAGCGATGTCGGCGTAGAAGGCAATGACCATCCCGCTGGCTGACATCAAAACACCTACCACTGAGGACGCGATGACTGTACGAGTGAGACCGTTCACGATCCGCAAGCTGATAAGCACCGGGATGACAATTAGCGCACCTACGAGAAGCACACCAACAACTCGCATAGAAACAGTGATAGTTGCTCCGGTCAGAACTGCAAGCGCCAAGTTCAAGGCATGGACTCGTACACCGTTTGTTTGCGCGAGATCGGGATCAAAAGAGATTTGTGCCAACTCAGAGTTAAACATCACCATGAAAACCATCACGACAACACCCAGACCAATCATCCACCATATATCTGTGGTCGAAACTGTCAGAACGCTCCCAAATAAGTAAGAGAAAAGTGAGGTGTTGAAGCCTTCAGCAAGCGAGATTAGAACCACAGCAATTGCCAGGGCACCGTACAAAAATACCGCCAGGGCTGCATCACCCGGAAGCAATCTCCGTTGACGAAGCTCCTCGATCGAAACAGCAGCCATCGAAGTCGCAATCAAAGCGATGAACTGGGCTGAAGTTTTTGTTAGCAATCCAATCGCTACACCAGTGAGCGCAACGTGACTAAGTGTGTCCGCAATCAATGAAAGGCGCCGCAACACCAGGAACACCCCGAAAGCTGGAGCAGTGGCACCTACCAAAAGCGAAGCGAGTATCGCCCGGTTCATGAAGTCGTATTGGAATACTTCTGGCAACGTCGAAAATCTACCTATGCGTGTGTTCGGGGTCGTGCATTAGGACATCTACTGGGAAGCCATAGAGCTTTGACAACGCCTGCGCATCAAGTTGGTGCACCGGACCATGAAACACAATGTCAGTGTTTATACATGCGCACGTCGTTGCTTCTCGCATCACTGCGCCAATGTCGTGGGAAATCAGAACGATGGTTAGTCCCAATTCGGAGTTCAATTGCCTCAACATGGAATGGAATTGATCCTCACCAGCAGCATCAACACCGGCGACCGGTTCGTCCATAATCAGCAATTTGGGTTGACGCACCAGTGATCTCCCGATCAGTACCCTTTGCTGCTGTCCAACGGAAAGACTGGAAACTCTCCGGGTAGCTAGATGTTGAATCCCTGCAATTTCCATAGCGAGATCAACACGTTCCTTGCTTACCCGGTTGAACACTCTGGACAAGCTGAACCCTGTGTAATCCCCGAACCCAACCACGTCTCTCACTGAAGCTGGATAACGGGCTTCTGCAGCCTGAGTTTTTTGGGGGACATATCCAACCTTCGACCAGTCTCTGAAAGTGTGAGCTGGTTCGTCAAAAAGAAGGACAGAACCCGAAGTCGGTTTCAGCAATCCCAACGCAAGCTTTAACAAAGTCGTTTTGCCGGAACCATTTGGCCCCAACACAGCAGCAAATTCACCGGCGGTGATCGAAAAATTGATGTCCCGAACCACCACCTGTTCCCCATATGAGAACCAAGTTTCATTGAACTTTATTGGTGCTGAACTTATTTTGCCCTGCGAATCGTGACCGGATTCATGAATCGTTGAATTAACGTTTTTAGTCATGCGGATCGATCAGAGAATCTCGAGTTTGGTACAAGCTTCACAAGTAATGAATATTTCCATTCGGTGACCGACGATTCGACCACTGATCTCTTTCTCTAGTGATCTGAGGACTCGCTCGACAGAGGAATGCCGAAATTCCCCGACCGTGCCGCAACGGGAACAGATCGTGTGGTGATGATGCTCGTTCCTTGCGATGCTGTATCGAGGAGCACCGTCTACGATGGGTAACTTGCAAAGAGCACCAACATCAACAAGATTTCTAATCGTTCTGTAAACCGTTGCCCTGCCAACGTCAGGCAAATCCCGACACAGCTCTTCCGCAGTAAACGAACTCGATAAATCTTCGATCCGGTTGACTACTGCAAGTCTTGCTGCAGTTTTCCGAAGGCCCTGGTCTTCAAGGGCAGTTTCAAGTCGAGTAAATGTTTCTAATTCTTGGGTCATGTACCAACCACTTTCCTGATACTTAGTATCACTAGAAAACAGCAATCAGAAGTATAGACCTGTTCGAGGGGATTGTTAACCGGGAACTTTGTTGCCGAAGATGTTGGTGACGTACGTTTGCGATTCGTACCACGTAATTACCACTGCGATCGCAGCGATGACCAGAAGTGCGATGACGAGTCGAGATGATTCAACTTTGATCGGCTGCATCATTACTCGTGGTGGGCCAAAACTGAATGGTGGTTCGAGTTGAACCAAGCGTTGCCTTGGTGCGATGAAATATGCCATCAGCGCGCCAGCAAGCAAGCCACCAAAGTGGGCGGCGTTGTCGATCCCAGGACTGGCAAGCCCGAAAACTATATTGATGAACACAATCACGCCGACCGAGGTTAATTGCTGGCTCCCCAGTTGGCCGAGCATTCTACGATTCAGTAGTAAGTAAACCGCGAACGCACCAACTATTCCAAAGACCGCACCGCTGGCGCCAACTCCTGGATTCGGACCAGCCAGAAAGCTGAAAACGTTACCCATCACCCCAGCAGAGATGTACACAGCTACGAAATTTCGGGTTCCGTAAATCTTCTCCAGCATCGTGCCGAAGATCACCAGACCAAAGGAGTTTGCAAGCAGATGGAATATTCCGGCATGAAGCAGCACCGGCAAGAACAGGCGCCATATTTCACCTTCCGCGATATACGGTCCGTACTTGGCACCCCAGTCGACAAGATTCTGAGTAGTCGATCCGCCTGTCACCATGGTGCCAAGAAAGAACAAAACATTAAGAGCGAGTATGAAGCTCGTTGCTGGAGATCCTTCGACCATGGCCGTGAAGGAGTTTCGATTAGGAGACTGATTTCTCAAGGAATGAACTGTTTGGGATTTTATTTTGAGGTATCGAGCGAAGCGACACTGATTTTTCACTCAGTTGAACTTGAGCTTAACTCTTAGGCACTTATGCTTCGTACCCTTCTTGATAGCTTGTCACGAAATTCGTGACCCGGGTACTTGAGCCAAGTGGATTCGGATTCGAAAACTAAAATACTCGTGATCGACGACGAAGAGTCGATCAGGTACGCGGTGGATGCAGGACTCGAGTTCATCGGTGATTACAACGTGCAGTTCGCCGACGACGGACCTTCAGGCATAGAGAGTCTGAAGCAATTCGCGCCTGATCTTGTTCTGCTGGATTTGGTTCTGCCCAATGCCAACGGCATGGAAGTATTGGAAGCAATTCGGAACAACCCTGAGATATCAAAACCACAGCGCGTCGTGCTAATGACAGGTCACACGAACCCGGTTGAAGAATCTCATTTCGGAGATTTAGGGATCGATCGCATACTTTCGAAGCCCTTCAAGCTTGACCAATTGAAAAGTGCGCTGCTTGAATAGTCTCAAAATGAAAATACCCATGATTCATTGGTGTAAACAGGTACACAACAGCGCAGGAAAAACCGCATTATTGGGAAGCAGTGCAAATATCAGCAGCACACAGAGACCAACATTGAGGACAACGTGGGCACGTTAGTAGCCGAAGATGATCGTTCAACGCTAGACGCGGTTCTAGCGATGCTTGAGGAATTGGGCATCGAGGACGTGGACGTGGCGAACAACGGTGAACAAGCGTTGTCATCAATGGGCAAGAACTCCTACGAAGTTCTACTGCTCGACTTGATGATGCCAAAGGTTGACGGCTACCAGGTTCTCAAAGAGATCCGACAAGGCAAAGTTGACCGCCCAAACCGCGTAATCGTCATGAGTGCTCACGCTCGTCCTGACGAGCTTGAAGGTTTGCTGACGCTCGGAGCGGATAAGTTCATCCCCAAGCCATTTACTCTAAACGAGCTTGAATCGGCACTCGACGGCAATAATCTGTAAAGCTACTTCGCCTGAATGATGTCCAACTGGGGCATCTCGTTCAGAGCCCCGCGCTCAAGAGCTTTACCAAACAATGTCTCAAGAGCTGCCCTGCCCTCGTCACCCATATCGACGGTGTCTTCGTTTACGTACATCCGAACGAATCGTTTGCCGTCTTGAAAACTCACACCTCGACCAAAGCCAAGAGCGTAGTCCAGAGCTTCATCCTCGTTTTCACGGGCGTAATTGATGCTTGCCAGCGAAGCGTCAGCGATGGCCTGCTGAAGGTCTGGATCTAGATGACGATTGACCAGGTCGACCCCCAACGGAATCGGTAATCCTGTTGATTCATGCCACTTTTCACCCAGGCTCATAATGCCGTGGAATCCGAGTTGTTCGTAGAGGATTTGTCCCTCATGAAGCAAGATCCCGACATCGGCAGTTCCATCTTCAATCGTTGATCCAACATCGTCGAAATCAACGAATATTGGCTCGCAGTTTTGTGGACCAAATATTTGGAACAACAGCCAGGACGTCGTGAATCGTCCAGGGACAGCCACACGTTTGCCTTCCAGGTCAGATTCGTTCATCGGAGCTTTGGACACAACCATCGGTCCATAGTTCCGACCGATCGATGAACCACACGACATGATTCGATAGTGCTGAGCGACATCCGGGTAACGAGCTGCAGAAATCGCCGTCACTGGCAATTTGCCTGTAACCGCAAGTTCATTCAATGATTCGATGTCTTCCATGTGGTGTGCGATGGAATACCCGGGAATTTCTACCTGCTTTTTCTCCATCGCATAGAACATGAACGCGTCGTCAGCGTCGGGGCTATGGCCAAATACGATGGTGTTGTTTTCGATCATCGAAATCTCTTGCCTTTGTATTAGATGGAATTCAACCAGTTACTCTGCGGAAACCAGTTCGTAGTTAGTGAGTCTCTGGGTCGGATAGAAACCGGCTTCAGAAATCATTTCTTTTACTTCTTCTTCGGTCGTGCGGTTGTAGAAACCCGCTGCAAGCATCACATTTTCGTCGAACAAAGTGCCCCCGAAATCATCCGCTCCAAAGCGAAGAGCAATCTGACCGGTTTTCTTGCCTTCTGAGAACCATGAAGCCTGAATATGCGGGACGTTGTCGAGCATGATCCGAGAAATAGCAATGATCCTCAAATACTGATTCGGACCTGCTTCCTCATCCACCATCTTCGCTAGTGCAGTGTTGTCTTTCTTGTAGGACCACGGGATAAATGCAGTAAATCCACCGTCGTTCCCGTTTTGCAGTGCCTTGTCCTGCACGTCCCTTATGTGAATCAGTGACTCGATGATGTGCTTATTCTTCTCAACATGGCCATACATCATCGTTGCCGTGGTTTTGAAGCCGACCTTGTGAGCGGCTTCGTGCACCTCAGTCCACTGGTCAACGGTGTTCTTTGGTTTGAACCGCGACACCGTTTCCTTGACTTCATTGGACAAGATTTCAGAACCACCACCCGGCATTGACCGTTGCCCTGCATCCCAGAGTTCTTTGAACACGGTCTCGTAGTCGAGTTCTGACACTTCTGACATACGAACGATTTCTGGTGCTGACCAGTAGTGAGGTGTTACATCTGGAAATCGATTCTTTGTCTCGCGCACCATTTCAAGGTAGTAATCGAGCTGGAGCTCAGAATTTAGCCCACCTTGCATCAGCACGGTTCGTACTCCGTGTTCACGCGCTCGTTCGATCTTGTCCATTATTTGATCGACGGTGTATGTGTACGCTGATGGATCTTTGGGGTCTGTACGGTAAAACGCGCAGAACGAACAATACGCATCGCACAGGTTTGTGTAGTTGAGATTTGTGTCGATGACGTACGTGACGTTCTTGTTGGGGTTGTGCTTCTGTCGATAGAACTCCGCCAAGGGTGAGAGGTCGAGAAGTTCCGCCTCTTCCAGGAGCCACAAGCCTTCATCAAATGAAAGACGTTCGCCTGCAAATACTTTTTCACTAATCTGTTTGAGCATCGAAAATCCGAATCCTATTTAGCGGCTAGTTCCTCAGCGGCACTCGGGCGCCATTCGGGAAGTTGTGCGAGTCGATCAGCAAATTCTCGTTGCCCAGAACGTTCTACTTCACTCAACTCGTACACAAAGTTAGAAACATAAGTCTGAACTTCGGAGTGAGACATCATGTCGTTGGCCCTGGCAGTTGCGATCTGATCAAAATTGGCGATCCCTATCTGAGTCGCAGCCGCCAGCGCCGATTCAAATTCGTCTCTTATCTTGGGATCAATCTCTGATCGAATTACCCACTCAGCGAACACAAACGGCAGCGAGGTCAATTCATTCCAGGCAACGCCCAGATCAGTGACGTATTTATGAGTCGAGGTCTTTAGCTCCCGTAAAGCGGGATCGCCGATGATAAGGCTTGCGTCGGGAGATTCGTTGAGTTCGACAAGATCGTAATACTTAACGTTCCACAGATCGTTCAGTAAGACTCGGAGCAATTGAACCGAAGTGGCAGTGTGTTTGGTGACTCCAATACGTGATCCAGCCAGTTCATCAGGGGGGATCTCAGAAAACAAGAACACACTCTGCGCTGGACCATTCGCCGCGACGCCGAGATTCCCGATCGAATTGACCTTGTTTCCAAGTCTGTGTATTTCGGCGATTGGCAAAGGGCCAGCGTCAAGAACACCTTTTTCCACGGACTCTGCCATCGCACGCGGTGGCAATGGCACAAGTTCACACGATTCAGGCGGAAGATATCTGTAAAAAACCTCCGAGTTGAGGTAGGTCATGTGACCAACTCGGAGTCGACTACTTGTGGTCATATACCTTGATTTCGTTGTACAAAGCGTCACGCTCAACCGGAATGCGATTCGCTTCTCGAATAGATGCGGCCATCTTCTCCCGAGCGCGTCCTGCTGGCGACTCGGCGAGAGCTGCATGGGCGATACGCTCTTTTCCGATCGTGCCGTCCAGATCGTTTGCACCGAAGTTGAGCCCAACGCTTGCCGTTGCTTCACCGAGCATCACCCAGTAGCTCTTGATGTACTTAATGTTGTCGAGCATGAGACGCGCCGCAGCTATCATTTTTAGATCGTCCATTGCAGGCGTGTGACGTGGGCGGAGCTTTGTCATCCCGATCTGATACTCAAGGGGGATGAACGCGAGGAATCCACCAGTTTCGTCCTGGATATTCCTCAAACGCACCAGGTGATCGATCCGCTCCTCGAAGGACTCAATATGTCCGTATAACAGCGTGCAATTGGTCGGGATGTCCATCTTGTGTGCGATCTTATGGATGTCCGCCCAACGATCGGCGTTTGCCTTCCCCGGTAGCAGGATCTTATGGACACGTGAAGAGAACACCTCCGCCCCACCACCGGGCATGGATTGGAGTCCCGCCTCTTTCAGGATCGCAAGCGACTCTTCAGGAGTTACTTTCCACCTACGTTGGAAATAATCGATTTCTGACGCAGTAAATCCTTTGATCTGAACGTTTGGGTTCTTCTCATGAATCGCCTTGACCATGTCGACGTAATACTCGAACGGCCAAGTCGGGTGATGACCTCCAACGATGTGAATCTCGTGGATATCGTCATCGACGTGGTCGAGGATCTCCTCGATAGTCATCTCGTAGGCGTCCGCGTCACCTGGCTTCTTCGCGAAATCGCAGAATTTGCAGCTCAACACGCAAATATTCGTCGGGTTTACATGGCGATTGAGTACGAAATAAACCTTGTCGCCAGTCACTCGTTTTTTCGCGAAGTCGGCCATACGACCGACACCAGCGATGTCATCCGATTCGAGTAGCGTGACACCTTCGTCTGGACTTAATCGTTCGCCTGCTTGAACTTTGTCCCAAATTGGGAACAATCGCTTGTCGAGCAGGTTCAGATCGACCTTGAGATTCGGGTCGGCTACTTCCAGTATTTGGACCATTTTGAATCCACTTTCTTCACTACATCAGGGTCCATAACGAGCGGGGCCTGATATCCAGTTTTCCAGGTAGCGTCGATTCCAAGCACACCGGAATAAACAGGTGCAATGCCTCGGAACTCTTGTTTCGAAAATGTCACGTCTCGTACCGCGTCGAACCTGGTGAAAATCCCCCAGAGAAGGTTTTCATCATCGTCGATATCGACATCACTTGAAACTGCAGCAACGAGTTTCACTCCGCCGAGTAACGGACTATCGACCAGTTTGTCGACCACGTCTCGACCATTTCCATCTGTCTGCACTACGAGTAACGTTTTGCCGACGAGACGATGCTTGACGACACCCGAGGCAATACTCGAGAGATTTGCCGGTAGTGCGACTGCTGTCGGCTCACCGTTGGTCCCATTGCTGGCTGTGGCGTCCAGGATCATCTTTGATCCCTTGTGGAGACTCTCACCAGTGAAATCCAGAGTGTCAGCTGCAGTGCGAGCCAGGAGATGAAAGTCTTGCTCGGCATCGAAGTTGCGTCGAATCGCCTGCAAGACCTGACTCCTGTCCCGTGGATTTACGTCAGGTCCGACCAGAATCAACGTCTTGGTTAGTGACAACTGCCCCTCGCCTAGCAGGCCGAGCGCAGTTTTAATCGGTTCTCTCGCATACCTGGGATCCACAGAAACGACCAGCAAGTTGTGGAAGCCCGCCTCGTAGTACGCCCACATATCTCTGACTTCTCGGCGAATGAGAGTGACCAATGGGGTTAGTGCCAACTGAGAAGCGTCACCCAGGTACCTGTCTTCTTGGGGTGGTCGGCCGACTACCGTGGCGGGGTAAATGGCATTTTTTCGGTGGGTGACCTTATTGATCTCAAATACAGGATGATCACCGGCTGCGGAGTAGTGACCAAAATGGTCTCCAAACGGTCCTTCGAGCCGACGCACTCGGGGACGTAAAACCCCCTCGAATATGAACTCGGCGTGCGCAGGAACGTTCAGATCAACAGTTTTCGCCTTCGCCATTGGCGTGCGTTGCCCTCTAACAATCCCTGAGAATGCGACTTCATCCAGGCCTTCGGGCAATGGCATTATCGCTGCCATGATCAACGCAGGGTCTCCACCAACTGCCACTGCTACATCCAATGGATTTCCCATCTTCTCTGCAGTTTGGAAGTGAAATCCTCCACCCTTCTGGATTTGCATGTGCATTCCGGTGGTTCGGTCGTCGTAGACCTGCATTCGGTACATACCCATGTTTCCGGCACCGGTGCGAGGGTCTTTGGTCATCACTAAAGGCAGTGTCACAAACCTACCGCCATCCTCGGGCCAACATTTGAGGATCGGTAGTTCAGACAGGTGTGGATCTTCAACGTGCTGCTGGACTGCGGCGCGACGAACAGATTTAGGGCGAATTTTTAGAAGTCGCCAACCGGTCGACCTGTTTCGCCAGAACGATCCGAGGCTTGGCGGATTCACATCTTCCATAAAGCGGACGATCTCTTCACCGAGAGCTTCGGGTGGACGACCTAGCGCCAACTCGATTCTCCGCATCGTTGCCATCGAGTTGA
>CAYYMP010000045.1:0-15083 GCA_964472915.1 uncultured Dehalococcoidales bacterium
GAGTCTGCTGGTCGAGTTCTTCTGTCTGGTTAGTCATATTGTTTCAGGCACGCGTAGTCGCGCCGTAGAAGTATTGTCTAGAAAATGTCGTCGGGCCAGTCGAGCATCTCGACTGTGGCAATCTCGCCTACATCAATCATACCAATGTCGTCGGGACATATGGCGAGACCGTTTGCGAGCGCCATTGATTTGAGAACCCCCGAGCTCTGGTTTCCGGTTGATCGAGCCCTGTATTGACCGCTTTCGTCGGTGTAAACCTGAACTCTAGCGTAAACCCTGCGACCGTCGTGATTGGTGATTGGGTCGTCCATAATCGCTTGGACCGATGATTTAGCTCGTTCGGGCTTGCCCATCATCTTCCGCAGCGCACTACGCCCGAATTGCTCAAAGGCGACCATCGCACTCACTGGGTTACCCGGGAGTCCTAGGTGAGGGACTTTTTTACCGTCACCACGTTGGAGAACTCCAAACGCTAAAGGCTTAGCAGGGCGCATCCGAACCGACCACAGGGCTATCTCACCTTTTGATGAAAGGACGTCTTTTACGACGTCGTAATCACCTTTAGACACACCGGCTGAGGTGACTACTAGATCAGCGTCCATTGCATCGTCGAGAGCCGCCTTGAGCGACTCGACCGTGTCTTTGGCGATACCCTTAATTCTGGGTTCGCCGCCGTACTTGATCACCATTGATGCAATGCTGTAGGCGTTTGAGTTGTAAATCTTGCCGGGCTGATGCTCCTCACCGGGTTGGAGCAGTTCGTCACCGGTCGAAACAATGGCAACCACCGGACGTCGGAAGGCACTAACTTCATCGAAGCCAAGCGAAGCGATTACGCCCAACTCGCCAGAACGTAGTATCTGACCTGACGAGAGAACGGTTTCTCCCTGTTGGACATCCTCTCCGGCATCTCGGATGTTTTCGAGATGCCCTGCAGCCAGATGAATCCCAATTCTGTCCTGCGCTCCGGAAGTCTTCCGCCGATCCAGTTCATCGGTATCTTCGAACGGCACAACGGCGTCAGCTCCCTCCGGAACGGGAGCGCCAGTCATGATTCGAATTGCCGTTCCTTGCTCAACCGGTCGATCAGGAAGCGCGCCAGCAGCAACCGTCCCAATTACTTCGAGCTCCACAGGTGATTCGGTTGAAGCTTCGGTCACGTCCGCTTTACGTACTGCGTAACCATCCATTGCCGAGTTCGGCAGCGGAGGAATATTGAATCGCGCCACCATGTCTTCAGCAAGAACTTGTCCAAGGGCCTCGGTCAACGGTACCGAAACGGCAGGGAGTCTCTCGAAATACGACAGTATTCGTTCACGGGCTTCCTCAACGCTGAGCATTTCAGCGTCGTAGTGGTGCCGGTGCGGTCGTTCCTTTGGATGACTCATCGGTGACCTACGATCGCAACTCTGCGCCCAGCTCGTTACCTAGCTGCTTCAGGATTTGTGCCTCGACCTTCGCAACTTGATCTGCGGTCAAAGTTTTATTTGGTGACTGATAGATAAGCCTAATTGCAACTGCTTTCTTGCCTTCTGGAACGCCTTTGCCTTCGAACACGTCAAATACAGTCGCCGATGTCACGAGTCGGTTGCGCTTCGATATCTCCACGATCTTCGCGGCTGAGGCAGAGGAATCGAGAATTAGCGAAAGATCACGGTGCGATGCAGGGAGTCGAACGAAGTCGTCGAACTTGCCTCTTCCTGTGACTTTTAGCGCCTCAAGCAATGCTGCGAGATTGATCTCGAACATTGCGGCGAGAGGAACTTCAGGCTCGAACGCGTTGAACACGTCAGGCAGAACTTCGCCAACTATTCCAATTTCCAGGTGATTGGCTTTCGGGATTTTTACAACCGCAGTTCGGCCCGGGGTGAAAGTTGCATCCTCAACGGGTTCGAAAACAGCATCTACGCCGAGATGTTCTAGAACGACCTCAACTGTGCCCTTGGCATCGTAAAAATCGGCAGAGTCACCCGAGTCATCCCAATGCAACTCGGATCTCGGTCCTGCAAAAGCACCTGCAACCATTTGGCGCTCTTCCGGAAGACCTTCGCCGAAGTCCAGGAATACGCGCCCTGCCTCGAACATAGCAATTGGCCCTCTCCACGTTCGGGAGTTCCTCGCAACGGTCTCCAAAACTGCTTCTCGCAAGGTACGACGCATTACCGCGTACTCAGCACTAATCGGATTCCGCAGTCGAATGTGATTTGGCGTGTCTTCCGGTAGGCGGACTCTGGATTCGCCACTCTCTGTTGTCGAAGCGTAGCTGATCATTTCTTGAAGACCGGCCTCAGACAGAATATCGACCACCTTCTGGCGAAGATCCATCGCTGGCTGTGGCTGCCACTGAGGTGGACGCCCACCCAGCGTAGTAGTTGGGATGTTGTCGTATCCGACTATCCGCGCAAATTCCTCTACGAGATCTTCCGGTATCGAAATGTCGTTGCGCCAATATGGGATTTCGACGTCCCAACCTGATCCATCAGAGTTGAGTTTGAATCCCAGGATCGAAAGTGTTTTTTCAATCTGAGATTCTTCGAATTGAACGCCGAGAACACGCTCTATATGAGCCTTGTCGAGGCGAACGAATTCCTGCTCAGATCCTTTACCCGGGTACTCATCAATGATGCCTTTGGCTACTTCGCCACCAGCGATTTCTGCGATGAGTTTTGTTGCGCGCCGTAGACCCACTTCGGAGAGTCCTGTGCGTAACCCTTTTTCGAATCGAAGTGTGGCCTGTGAAGCTAGTTCAAGCGTTCGAGCGGTTCGCCGGTTGTTTACACCCTGGAACGTCGCTGACTCGAGAAGAACATTTGTGGTGGCATCGGAAATTTCCGAGTTCTCGCCACCCATGACACCTGCAAGCCCTATTCCTCGTTCAGGATCAGCGATGAGAAGCATCTCTTCATCGAGCTTTCGATCCTGACCATCAAGCGTCGTAAGCACTTCGCCATTTCCTGCACGACGAACAATTATCTTGTGATCAACCACTTTGTCGTAATCAAACGCGTGCAACGGCTGACCAAGCTCAAACATCACGAAGTTTGTGATGTCGACCAGGTTGTTGATCGGGCGTTCTCCAATTGCCAGTAGCTTTTCCTGCAACCACTTTGGAGAAGGTCCAATCTTGACTCCTTGAATGACTGTTGCTGTGTATCGAGGGCATAAATCAGGATCAGAAATCTCGACCGATGCGAGAGAGTTCACATCAGGGCCAGTCGCTTCGTAGCTGAGATCAGGCTCTGTAAGTGGATTGCCAGTGATCGCAGCAACATCTCGCGCTACACCAACCACCCCGAGACAATCTGGTCGGTTTGGAGTGAGTTCGATATCCAGCACCGACTCACCAATGATCTCACCGATCGGGGTACCAACTTGTGCAGAATCATCAAGGATGAGAATTCCATCGTGATCCTCGCCAATGCCAAGCTCGCGAACCGAGCAAACCATTCCTTCAGATACGACACCGCGAATCTTGGATCGCTTCAACTTCTTCATCGTGCCTGGTTCGTCGGCGTAGGCGTCATGAAGCACAGCGCCGATCGAGGCGTATGCGATCTTCTGACCTGCTGCGACGTTAGGCGCACCGCAAACTACTTCAGCAGTATCTGAACCATTGTTGACGGTCACCAGGCGCAAACGGTCGGCGTCTGGATGTGGTCGAACATCTTCAACGTGGCCCACAACAACATTGTCGAGCCATCCGGTCTGTTCGATCGAGTCGACCTCGTTACCGCCCATCGTTAGTCGGTGAGCAATGTCTTCAAGACTCATGTCGAGATCGACATACTCTTTAAGCCAGGAAACAGGGACTTTCATTCAAATTCTCGTTATCGCGAAATATTGACGGGCGGCAGCGACCTACCCGGGAACTGGATCACGGCGCATTCGCCGCTCCTAAAACTGCGTAAGGAATCTCAGGTCGTTCGAGAAGAAGTGCCTGATGTCTGGAATCTCGTTTCTTAGCATCGAAATTCGTTCAGGTCCCATCCCGAAAGCAAATCCGGTGTACTTGCTTGAATCGTAGCCGGCATTCTCAAGAACCTTCGGGTGAACCATTCCTGCACCCAGGATTTCGATCCAATTCCCGTTCCAGTCAATCGACATATCAACACCAGGCTCGACGAACGGGAAGAAGTCGCATCGGAACCGGACTTTGCGGTCGACTCCGAAAATACGTCGAGCAAATTCGTAAAGCGTGCCTTTGAGGTCGGCGAAAGTAATTCCTTCGTCGACCGCAAGACCTTCGATTTGATTGAAGTGCCACTCGTGAGTCGCATCAGTTGATTCGTAGCGATAGCACTTGCCTGGCACAACCACTCGAAGCGGTGGCTCCGTCGTTTCCATTACACGTGCCTGCATTGGCGATGTGTGAGTCCTGAGAAGCATGTCTTCTCTTTCATCGTGGTCAACCCAAATGGTGTCCCACTGGTCACGCGCCGGGTGATTCGCAGGGATGTTGAGCATGTCAAAGTTATATTTTTCTAACTCAACTTCAGGTCCCTCGACGGTCTGGAATCCCATCTCATTGAATGCCTGGGTTATCTCACGGATCATTTGCGTTGAAGGATGTAGACCGCCAGAGCGGGGTTTCCTGCCTGGCAACGTGACGTCGATAGAACCAGCTGGCGCGGCTGAGCTGGTAGCCGCGTTTTGGCTCTGCTCAAACTTTTCTTCCAACTCAGATCGAAGTCTGTTAGCTGCAGCGCCAACTACCTTGCGCTGCTCGATCTCCATCGATCCAAGACCTCGCAACAGACCCGTCAACTTGCCTTTACGGCCCATAAACTCAACACGCCACTGTTCGAGCTGTTCGGGTGAACTGGCCGCTTCGAGAGCAGACAGCGCTTCATCCCGCAATGAATCGACAGGGTTGGTTGTATCGGCTGCAGACAAAAGTATTTCCTGTTGTGAACGTTGGATTTTCATCCGCAAGCAATAGCTTGCGAATCACGACCGGAAATTATAGTGGATGAGCAGTTCAGGGCACTTTATGGATAATCACCAAGAAAATGCTGGGAAACAGCAGATTAGGTTCAAACTGGCTCAATCTCACAAGTTCTATCGAAAATTCCCCGAAAATCACACATTTACGATTAACGGCCATCTTAATCCGCCATGATTACGTTACTCGTAAATATCTGCGACTGCCATGTTACGAAACTACCAGTACGCCCTACTGAGATGCTCGGCGGTTCCTGCCATGAATTGTTTCAAGCTGTCTCAAACTAGCGACAAGTTGAAAAAGATGTAGTAGGGTCTTCTTACGTTCAACCGTACTCGAGATGAATTTATTCTCGACGCGGATATATCTATAAACACAGTTATGGGGGTCCAAATGGAAGCCTACTGCATGAAGTGCAAGACTAAGCGCGATATGTCGAACCCTGAGCAGATCACAATGAAGAACGGACGCCCTGCAACCCAGGGTTCCTGCCCGGTTTGTGGCACAAAGATGTTCAAGATCGGTAAAGCTTCGTAAAGTCTTTTTAGATCGAAATTAGCCCGTGCAGTTTGCACGGGCTTTTTTTTTGCCTTTTTTATCCCCAACAATCGATCCGATTACCAAGTAATCTTCACGAACTTCATGTTCATCGGCACATAACCACGCAAGGCACACTAATGAAGATCGCCCAAATTGAAGTCCGCTTTTTAGAAGCGCAGCTCGACAAACCGTTTGGTTGGTCGCAACGCTGGACCGACGTCCGCAGCGTGATTGTCCTCAAAGTGACAACCGACGAGGGCGTTGTCGGTTGGGGTGAAACCTACGGGTCTGGCGACAGTGTGAGCGGGATAGCAACCATCGCCAAAATGGCGATTGGTGAAGATCCAGCGAATATCAGCCAAATATGGCACAAGCTGCACCGAGCGACGTATCAATCTCACGTCTACGCAACCACTCCGGCTAACGCCATAAGCGCTATCGATACAGCGTTGTACGACATCGCCGGTAAAACTTCAGGCAAGTCTGCGTCCGAAATCCTCGGCGGTCGACTTCGAGACAGCATCCCTGTCTATGCGACCGGCCTTTACTACGTCGATGACTACGCGCTCAAACCTCACCTTGATGAGGCCACCGGATACGCCGAACAAGGATTTACCGGAATGAAGATGAAGGTTGGTGCCATGACTCTGAAAGAAGATGCCGACCGAATCAAAGCCACACGCGAAGCGATCGGTCCGGATGTTCGGCTTATGTTCGACGCGAACGAGGCATACGATCCATCTACTGCCCTAACTTTCGCCGGCATGGTTGTTGATCAAGATTTGAGCTGGTTCGAGGAACCTTGTGCATCACGTGACGATGCAGCCAACAAAATGGTGCAAGAGCGATCACCAATTCCAACTTCTGGTGCAGAAAGTCTCTCGACGCGATGGGAATTTGCGCCTCGAATAGCGAACCGGACGTTCGACATTGTTCAGCCCGACATTTGTGGCGTCGGCGGAATCTCGGAAATGCACCGTGTCGGATTAATGGCACAGACGTTCGGAGTGAAGTTCAATCCACACTTCTGGGGCACTGGGATCAGCTTTGCCGCCGCACTACATTCACTTGCAGTTCAGCCAATCAACCAGATCGGACAAACTGACATCCCCTACCAGAACGAATCGGTCCTTGAGTTCGACCAAACGCCCCACCCGATTCGAGAAAACATTACAGCCCCCTTTGTTCAACAGAACAGTCGTGTCACTATTCCAACTGGACCGGGATTGGGCATCGAAATAGACGAGTCGGTGGTTGAAAGATTTACTGTCGGCGACGCAATAACGGTAACTGAATCAGCGTCAAGTCAACGGGTTTTCTAAGCTCGTTGCAGAAACGGAGTTTCGATCAATGAAGATCACCGACGTAAAAGTCACCCTTTTCAAATGGGAAGACATTCCAACCACGAACTACAGTCCACTATCGGGCAAAATCGGCGGTGAGTCTGACATGGGCCTGGTGTCCATCGAAACTGACGAAGGCGTAGTTGGTCATGCATTCCTTGGTAGCTCAAGCCAACCTGGAAGCCTTGATGCTCCTCACTTGATCAAATACATCAAGCCGGTGCTGATAGGTCAGAATCCGCTCGAGAGGGAACGATTGTGGCAACACATGATGTTCACCGTTCGCAAGGCAGGGATTCGCCCAATTGGCGCATGTGATATTGCGCTTTGGGACATTGGTGGAAAGGTGGCGAACATGCCGCTTCACCAAATGATGGGAACGTACCGAACGAGCGTACGTGCGTATGCGTCATCTACTGTTTATCAGCAACCTGAGGTCTACGCCGAAGAAGCCGCGAAGATGAAGGAGGAAGGCTGGACCGCTTACAACATCCATCCGCCGACCAATCCGGAATTAGACATCGAGTGCTGCCGCCAAATCAGGGAAGCGGTTGGCGATGACCACACCTTGATGCTCGACTCAACATGGGCTTACGACTATCCATCGGCGGTTCGGGTCGGACGTGCAATTCAGGACTTCGACTACTACTGGTATGAAGACCCACTCGCCGACGACGATATTTACAACTACACGAAACTTCGCCAGCAATTACACATCCCGGTGATGGCAACCGAGTATTCGCCAGGAAACTTCACTGCATACGGTCCGTGGCTGACTTCTCAAGCGACCGACTATCTCAGAGGTGACGTCGCTATCAAGGGCGGAATCACTGCGATTCTTAAGACTGCACACCTGGCTGAAGCTTTCCATATGAACTACGAAGTTCATCACGGTGGCAACTCGCTGAACAATGTGGCGAACTTGCACGTAATAATGGCGATAAAAAACTGCGAGTTCTTTGAGGTGCTATTGCCTTCGGGCGCACAGAAATATGGACTTGCAGAGGAAATCGAGATCGATTCTGCAGGCAACGTACATGCGTTTATGGATCCCGGTCTTGGTGCGAAAATCGACTTTGACCTGATCGAGAGAATGAAAATTACAACTCAATCTTGATGACAGAACAAGCCGACAACGCCAGCGACTCAGGGCAGCGAGAGCAAGCACGCGCGTATCAGAGCACGAAGCTTCGTATCACGTTAATTACTCTTGCGATCAACCTTGTCGTTCCGTTGGTGTTCTTGTTCTCTGGGGGGTCGGAAGGGCTTCGGGACTTTTCTGAAGGTATCAACTCATCCCAATGGGTCGTAGTTGCGATATATCTGGTCGTTGCCGGTGCAGGACTCCAATTACTTGAGCTTCCATTTGAAATTTTTTCCAGCTTCGTCGTCGAAAAGCGTTACGAACTGCTCAAAAACAGTTTCACTGGTTGGCTATGGGACTGGGTCAAGGGAACGCTAGTCCAAGCCGTACTACTCACAGCGCTTATCTCGGCAATCTACTGGCTGCTCAGGAGCCAACCCGACACATGGTGGCTCTGGGGGGCAATAGGCACGACTGTTCTTTTGTTAATTCTGATGGCCTTGGTTCCGATTGTGCTGATGCCCCTGTTCTACAAGTTCGAACCGATTCCCGAAGGCGAACTGAAGGATCGGTTGTTCGCGCTCGCCGACCGCATTGGCACTCACGTCCAGGGCATCTACATCTGGCATCTCGGTGAAAAGACATCTAAATCAAACGCAGCTGTCACCGGTTGGGGACGAACGCGGCGAATCATCATTTCCGACACGTTAATTGAATCCAGCACACCTCAAGAAATTGAGGTCGTCATGGCGCACGAACTTGGACATCACGTGAAGAAAGATGTCTGGAAGATGATGGTCGTTCAAACAGTGCTGGTGTTCATCAGTTTCTTCGTCATAGATCTCGCACTCGACACCTGGATTGATTCTCTTGAATTACGTGGTGTTTCAGATATCGCAGGTCTACCACTCGTGATCACGGTCAGCGTTGTCGTATCGCTAATTGCGCTTCCAATAGCGAATTGGCTTTCTAGAAAGGTCGAAACGGCAGCTGACAATTACGCACTAAATCTTACGGGCATGAAAGACGAGTTTATTTCTGCGATGGAAAAGCTCGGCGACAACAACATGTCGGACCGTGAACCGAACAAGGTTGTCGAGTTCGTATTTCACTCCCACCCATCGATACAACGCCGGATCGATTTCGCAGCGAACTGGAAACCCAACTAAGGAACCAAGATTGGCAAACAATTTTTCACCACAAACCAGTGTTTCGATCGAAGGCGATAAGTTTCTCGCAAATGGGACTCCAGTACTCGAAGGAAAATCATTTCGAGGAAACTCAATTGAAGGTCTGTTGATGAACAGCCGCATGGCGAACGGGTTGTTCGACGATGAAAACCCGTTTACCCGCCACTTGTGGGCGTACCCGGACTCCGGGGAGTGGAATCCAGATCGAAACACTGACGAGTTGATTGAGATGCTCCCAACGTACATGTCGAAAGGCATGGACTGCATCGACATCAATCTGCAAGGAGCATCACCTCTCGGTTACTACAAGTCCGACGAAGAAGGACTTGCCGATCTACGACGACGAATTCACGCCGTACATCCCGACGCAACGGATGAACAAATTTGGGAAGGCGTGCCAAACGTCGAGTCACAACCCTGGATTTCGGGGGCGTTCAACTCCTATGGTTCGCTTAAACCAGTATTCATGGAACGTGCAGCGCGAATCATCGAAGCGGCAGATTCGATAGGCATGGTCGTTTGCCTCGGATATTTCTACTTCGGGCAGGACGAGCGTCTTGCAGATGAAGAGGCAGTCAAAACCGCCGTGGATAATGCCACGAACTGGGTGCTCGACCAGGGTTATACAAATGTCTTGATAGAGATCAACAACGAATGCGATGTTCCTCGGTATGAGCATCCGATCCTTTGCCCGGATCGAGTTCACGAACTGATCGAACGGGCAAAAGGCATTACCAGAAACGGAAAACGGTTACTAATCAGCACTAGCTTCACCCGACGTATGGTTCCAACCGACGCCGCTATCGCATCTTCCGATTACATTCTCCTTCACGGTAACGGGATGCACGATCCTGCCGAGATCACCAAGCGCGTTCAGGACACCAGAAAATCACCTTCGTACGCAGGACAGCCAATCTTCTTTAATGAAGACGATCACTTTGATTTCGAAAAAGAGTCAAACAACTTCGTTTCGGCAATCGAACAGTTCGCAGGATGGGGATTCTTTGATCCCGGCCCCGGAGCTGGTGGATTCGCAGCGTATGGTGACTACGCTGTTGGTTACCAAAACCCACCGATCAACTGGACAATCAACACAAAGCGTAAGGAAAGTTTCTTCTGGTTCCTCGAAAAGGTAACCAATGGAGAGGAATAACCGCGTACTATCAGCGGCACATTCAACACATCAACGAGCACGTACATGACAGAAACAATTTCACTCGAAGGCAAAACGGCATTTATTAGCGGCGCATCCAAAGGAATCGGGGTCGCAGTTGCAGACTCACTGTCCAAGGCAGGTGCAAACCTCGCTCTAACCGCTAGAAATGCAGATGAGCTGGAACAAACTGCGGACAACGCCAGGGCAAACGGCGTAAAAGTTTGGACACGCACTGCCGAAATGGCAGATGTTGATGATGTTCGTGCCCTTGGACAGGCGACTCTCGACGAGTTCGGCGGAGTCGACATTCTTGTGAACAACGCCGGCATTGCTCAACACCAACCGTTTCTTGAAATCGACATTGATGTGTTCGACAAGGTGATCGATGTAAACCTACGTGCACCGATCATCCTCACGCAGATCTTCGCTCCGGGCATGATCGAACGAGGTCACGGAAAGATCATCAACCTGACCTCGCGCGGAGCAATTCGTGCATTCCCAACCGGGGGTGTTTACAGCGCTTCAAAAGGTGGACTTCAACTGCTCACACAAACGATGGCAGTCGAGTTTGGACCACATGGAATTCAGACCAACTCCGTGGCACCGACGGTGACCATGACGCCAATGGGAGAGGCGGCTTGGCCAGCCAGCCCTCGCCGTGATGCAAAACTAGCGCGGATTCCTGCTGGTCGATTCGCAGAACCGGAAGAAGTAGCGAATGCCGTCTTGTTCCTGTCATCGCCTCAATCGGACTTCATCAACGGTGTCGAGCTGCCGATCGATGGCGGTGAAGGCGCGGGGTAGCTACAACGCTGCTTCGTTCTCAATCTCCACGGTGGTGATGTCACCAGCTGGTGTGAAGCCGAGCACACGCCCGTAAAAGTACAACTCGCCTTCGAGTGAAGCCTTGATGTTCTCCGATTGACGGAATCCGTGCTGTTCACCTTCGAACATCATCAGCGAGAACGGAATCCCCTTGTCACGCAACGCACCAGCCATGATCTCAGCCTGTGATGGCGGCACAATCTTGTCTTCCAGTCCCTGGAGGATAATCATCGGACAAGAAAGCTGATCAGTGAAGTTGATCGCTGAGCGGTCGTGGTACAGCTGCTTAGCCTCAGGATATGGACCAATCAGGCTGTCGAGATAGCGCGACTCGTACTTGTGAGTATCGCCAATAAAGACGCTCAAATCTGCAATACCGTAATATGTGGCTCCAACTGCAAACCTGTCGTAGAACGTCAGCGCGTTGATTGTCGTGTAGCCACCTGCCGAGCCGCCCTTGATTGCAACCCTGTCGGTATCCACCAACCCTCGTTCGACCAGATAGTCGGCTGCAGCAATACAGTCATCGGTGTCATACATGCCCCAGTTGCCTTTTAAGGCGTCGCGGTACTCACGTCCGTACCCGGTTGAGCCACGGTAGTTCACATCTACAACCGCGATACCACGGCTGGTCCAGAACTGAATCGGCAAGCTGAGCGCTGAACTCGTCGAGCTGGTTGGACCTCCATGCGAAATTACTAGCAGCGGCGGCTTCTCTGAGGATTCGCCCTCAAAGTTTGGATTCTTAGGTGCATAGAAGTAGGCGTGCGCTGATCCGTCAAAAGTTGTTGGGAACTTGATCTCTTCTGGAACTGATAGAAACTCAGCATCCAGTTCGATTTCACTGGAGACTTTGAGTGTCGTAACGTCAGAGGATCCAAATTCCACACGAACAATCTCTGCCGCCGAGACGGGTGAAGCTCCGACGTAAATTGCGGAATCACCGATCAGGTTTAGCTCGGCGATCGAAGTGTGTGGTACTTCAGCAACAACACTCGTGTTGCCGTCGAACGAGACCGATCGGAACTGCCCGTTGCCATCCTGTGAACCCTTCAAGATGATCGAGCCATCTTCTCCGAACCCGTAGGTGCTAAACCCAAACTGCCAGGCAGGTCCGCCGTGATCCTTCTCTTCAGCAAGGACGGATGAAACTTCGCCGCCAGAGTATTTCGTTAGGTTCCACCATCCAGATTCGTCTGAAATGAACACCAGGGTTCCATCAGGTGCCCACTCTGGTTGAACAATACTGACGTCCGTTGAACCGGATACGCGTTCAGAGTTCGATGACGTTCCGGTCGAGGAATCAAAATCGGCAACAAACAGTTCGCATCCGTCCCACGGCATGTTTGGGTGATCCCATTCGAGCCAGCAAATCTTTCCATCTGCCCAGTTTTCACGTGGTGAAGAATAAAAATTTCGACCGGATGCCAGCACTTGGATATCGCCAGATCCATCGGTGGCTACGGCAACAAGATCGTTGTCAGCCTCACGGTCTTCGTTGTGACTCTCTCTGACGCACAAAATCCAGTTCGAGTCACCCGATACTCGTAGGTCTGCGTACCGGTCGCCTCGCTCAATGTCAGACTCATTGGTGATCGGTTCTGGGGCACCGCCTTCTTCGACTTTGTATATTCTCTGATCATCCCAGTTCGTGAAGTAGACCGTTCCGTCTTGAACGATGTAGGCACCACCGCCGTATTCATGGACAGCGTTCCGAGCATTGAACGGTGCAGGATTCACGTCCTCGGTTTCACCCGATTCGAGTAATCGGACAATCACGTATCTACCGGATTCCTCGGGTCGACCTTCCAGCCAGTAAACGGTCGAGCCGTCCACATGCACCTCACCAAGCCGCAAACCTCCCTCAGTAATGAGATCGGCTGTGATCGGAGATTCCCATGATCCGTACGGTGAAACTGTGGTGCCTGGCATTTGCTGCTCCCGGATGTCGAACTGGACTTGTATTGAACCCAAGGAAGAATGCCAAACGAATGACTGAGGTTCAATACGAAAATGCGGTAAACGCGAAACGACCCATCCAGTTCAGCACGGGCGCTGGCTTTCCTGGACGGGCCGTTTACGTGGCGGCTTTCGCCGAATATTTAGCCGCCGAAGAATGAGCCTTGGCGTTCTCCATTTACTATCACGTCGTACTCAACACCGGCTTTGAACTCGGCTCCAAGCGAAATTCCAATATCGGAGTATCCAATTGCGAGAGTGCAAGGCATGGGCTCAGCAGGAACTTTGGTCGTGATCTCGACGATCACAAGTTCACCTTCGATGTGCCAGTCGTACTCACCAATTTCTTCACAGCCGTTTGCGAGCTGAACAGTGATACTCAGGTTGTGCTGGGCAGGAATCGAACGAGTCGACATTATTTGTACCTGCTCAACAACAGCCTTCTTGTACACCCAGTCATCGGTGACAACGGCGCTTACCCCATCACCAGCAAACTTGGTCAGCGTGCTGTCTAGCAAGTCAATGACCGACGCGTCGGAACCTACGTAATGAACGATCGAGTTTCCGAATAGGTAGAAGTGAGGCGGGGCGATCCATCGCACCGACATGATCGAACCGTCTTCGTTCTTGAACGATGTTCCATCACTCGAAACAGTTGCTGATGCTTTTTCAGCCGATGTTCCCGGTGCGAACTCGAAGATCACAACGCGTTCACCGTTCACTTTCAACTCGGTTGGGAGCAATCCGAACAGTTCACCAACGTCTGACTTACCGCCGAACTGAACATCGGCACCCTTCGACTTAAGAGTGATTTCCAACGCCTGGCTGTCGGCAATTAGGCTTCCACCACCTCCACCCGACGTGGGCGGAGTAGGCGTGGCAGTTTCGTCCGGTGCTGCGCAGAGAATCGTAGGACCAGCAGCCTGGAAGGTTTCAACAAGTTCACCTTCACCTCGACCAACGATCACTTTGTAAACGCTGCAAGGGTTCAATTCCTTGCCGACTACACCGAGATCAATCTGAGCCCAGTCGTATCGAATGTCATCAGTGCACTCTACGTCACCCTTAGGGGCTTTCGTGAAAACCTGGATCCTGAACGTCATGTCGTCAATTCGCTCGACGCTAGGCTCAAGAGACTCTTTGCATCCGTTAGTCAACGCCCAGAGGAGCGAAGCGTGGTACGCCGTGGTTCCTCGTGAGTCGTGACTCATGATGATCTCGAAACTCTCGATCGGAGCAGGCTCAGCGACAAAGTCGATGTCATCTTCAGTTGGAAGAGGTGACGAACCAGTCGTGAATTTTTCTGCTGGGTGATCGTTGACGTGGACCGAGTATGTCGTTCCACGCTCGAACTCGCTACCGAGTGCAATGTCGATCTCGTTCAAACCGTATATCGCTGTGCACGCGATCAGCTCACCAGGAGCAGGTTGCGTGTTGTAAACAGCGATCTTGATATCGGTCCCGTCTTGCGTAACTTCGTATCGAGAGTACGCAGCACAACCGCTCGGGAGACCCGAAATCACCTGCACAACATACTGCTCTGGATATGACTCGAGAACGAGAATCTGAACGCTCTCGATAGGAGCCAGAACCTCAACGGTGTCGTACGGTTCATCGATTGGTTCCTGCGTAGTAGGTGACTGGGTTGGCTGTGATCCGACACCATCGTTGCCGCGAGGAATAAGTGAGTCTTCATCGGTCCCGCAAGCAACTACTACTAGAGCAAGGATGCTCATGGCAGCGAGTACTACTATTCGGGCCTTGATTCCGGTAAACATTTCTTCTCTTCTTATTCGGCGAGAATCGCCTTCTATATTGCTTTCAGGCCGAAGCGATTTCTCGACCTGTCATAGCTAAGACGCTCACGCTCGGAAAATTGTTCCATCGAATTTGAACAAAATGATTACAGGGTGTGAAATTCGCGTCTCTCAAACGTGAAATTGTCCAAGTAATTGACTGTTAACCGTTTCCGCGTTTACGCTTGAAGGCAGATCGAATTTAATAATCGCGTCGATCGGGACTAGTAAGTTTCGGTACGGATCGT
>CAYYMP010000046.1:0-15061 GCA_964472915.1 uncultured Dehalococcoidales bacterium
AGATGAACTTCAGGCTTCGACTTGCGGTTGATAACGCCAAGTCGATGAACATGCCGAAGGACAACATCGACCGAGCTATCGCACGCGGTGCTGGCATCGGTGGTGAGGCTGTCATCCTTGAGCAGATCAGTTATGAAGCATACGGCCCAGGTGGCGCAGGAATCATCATTCAGGCGCTAACCGACAACAAAAACCGAACTGCTGCTGAAGTCCGAGCCAAGATCACCCGTGCCGGTGGGAATCTCGCTGGATCGGGCGCTGTTGCCTGGAATTTCGAGAACAAGGGATTGATCACCGTCGAAGTAAAAGATGGTGATGTAGACGACATCGCCCTGGAAATCGTAGATGCCGGTGCTGAAGATGTGGATGTTGACGACACCACCGTTGAAGTCACGGTTCCGTACGAAGACTTTGCCCAGGTGAAAGCATCTGTTGAGGCGCTGAATGGCATCGAGGTCACGCGAAGTGAACTCGCGTTGATCCCGACTTCAACCACCCAACTCACTGACAGTGAATCGATGCAAACACTGCGACTGCTCGATGCTCTTGAAGAAGTAGATGATGTATCGAAGGTGTTTTCCAACGCCGACTTCCCAGATGAAGTCCTCGAGAAGTACGCCGCAAGCTAGGGTTCACCACTCGCTCACGAATTCATATTCACGTCACGATTTGTGATTGAAACTAGACCTTTCTAAGGTCTAGTTTTTGTTTAACGAGTTGTCTAATTTGCGCACTCGGCTGGTTCTGGAAAGAAAGAGTTGCGATGACCTCTGCGATAAAAACAGAATCACTAACGAAGTATTACGGGGAGCACCTCGGGATTCAGAATCTAAACCTGGATATCAACGAAGGTGAAGTTTTTGGTCTTCTCGGTCCCAACGGAGCCGGTAAAACCACAACCATCCGAGTTTTCCTGGATTTCATTCGGCCAACTTCGGGAACAGCAACCGTATTGGGTCTCGATTCAGCAAGTGATTCTGTTGCTATACGAGACAGGGTTGGCTACCTTCCCGGCGATTTCATCACGTATGAACGTATGACAGGCGCGCAGCTCCTTGAGTATTTCGCCAGCATGCGCGGCAACGGGCTTGGGCGCGCCAAAGAACTAGCCGAGAGGTTTTCGTTGGATTTGGACCGGAAGATCGGTGAACTTTCACGAGGTAATCGACAAAAAGTGGGTCTCGTGCAGGCGTTCATGAGCTACCCGGAACTGCTCATTCTCGATGAACCAACGACTGGACTCGATCCGCTTCTTCAGCAGGAATTCCACTCACTCACTCAAGAGGAAGCCAGCGAAGGTAGAACAGTATTTATTTCGTCTCACGTTCTGTCAGAGGTTGAGGCTATTTGCGATCGAGTTGGCATCATCAGGGATGGTGAGTTAGTGACGGTCGAACAGATCGATGACTTGAAACAGCGTGCCCGCGCAATGGTCAAAATTGAGTTTGAGGACGCTATACAGCCGAACGACTTTGAAGCCGTTGACGGGGTGTCTGATGTGTCCGTGTCCGATCACACTTTGACTTGTTACGTGACTGGCAGTGTCGACTCGCTCATCAAAGCCGCCTCAAAACACACGGTCAATCGAATCGAATCTGCTCAGCCTGGATTGGAAGAAGTATTCCTCGCCTATTACAGCGACGAAGGAAACGTTCAGGAGGCATCGGATGCTTAGAAACGTTTTCCTGAAATCACTCAGAGACTCGCGTCGTTCGATCACCTACTACTCGATTGGCATGATAGCCACTGGGCTGTACGTAGCGATGCTGTACCCGACGATTCGCGACGCTTCGGGACTGACAGAGTTCATGGAGCAGATGCCCGAGGTAATGAGAAACCTGATCGGAGATCTTGAAACTCTCAATACTCCGGAGGGATTTCTGAATGTAGAAATATTTAGCTTCATGGCACCGTTGATTGCCGGCATATTCGCCATCATTGCTGGCACAGGGGCAATTGCAGGTGAAGAAGAAAAGGGAACTCTGGATCAACTGATGGCGAATCCTGTATCTCGTCAGCAAGTGATGATTCAAAAAATTGAAGCAATGCTGACGGGTTTGCTGGTCATCAACTTGGCCTTGGGGATAGGGCTAGTTGTTGGGGCAGTGCTGACGGATTTTGACCTTTCGATATCCGGGCTTGTCCAGGCATTGATCAGTTTGTACGCACTGACCGCAGCTCTTGGATTGATCGCTCTTGGAGTCGGTGCGTCCACTGGTCGAAAAGGTGTGGCCGCAGGGGTGGCTGCTGCCGTTGGTGTAGTAGGTTTTCTACTTGAGACATTTCTTTCGGTTGTGGAATTCCTAGAACCAACTAAGTTCGTCTCGGTTTTCTACTACTACAACAGCAACGGTGTGATAATTCATGGCCTGAATTATGTCCACCTTCTGGCATTGGTGATGGTAGGTGTCGTCGCAACCGTTGTAGGTCTCTGGAAATTTGAACGAAGAGACCTACAAAACTAAGACCGATTCGCGTACAACGATCGTAGAATTAACAGGTTGACCAAAGTTTATTTAGATCGGAATCGCTCGAACCATGTGTAGAACTACCGCTGCTCCCCTTATGGCAATGGTAGGGGTAGCTGGCACGGCAGCCGGAGTCGCGCTCGCAGTGGTTAGGGAGCGATGGGACCGAATGGCTGATGCCCGCGCCGCAGACGAGGCAGCGGATCAAGACCACAATGAAGAGCGAACCTCAGACTCAGAAGACTCTAAATAAGTAATTCCTGGAGTTCTTCGACGGAACTGACAGGCACCTTGCAGGCGTAGTTTTCGCACACGTATGCCGCAGGCTTGCCTTCAAGCATTCCCCTGCCCTGCAATAACGGTGAGGTTTCATCGGTTTCCGGCTCGCCGTAAGCGCCTGCAAACACCATATTCGGCTGGTAGTCGTGTCGGCTCGCGTTAACCAGCGCGTCAGTTTCGGAATCGTTCGCAGCCCCGATAACGACAACTTCGCGCATATCTGACGTCATAAGATCAACCGTTCCAAGCCAGGCTGCAACAGCAGTTGGCGCTTGCTCCATAAACGGAACCACTGCTCTTACAGATTCTGACGCAAGATCTTTAAATTCCTGGTTGTCGGTGAGAACGCCCAGTTTGTATAACGCAGAAGCAGCTACGGCACCGCCGGAAGGCACTGCATTGTCGAGCACATCTCGTGGGCGAACAATCAGTTTTGAATGCTCCATCGAAGTGTCATAGAAAACCTTCCAGTCGCGATCCCAGAACCGCTCAATCATGGCATCGGCAAGTTGCCGGGCATGCTTCAAATACTCCGAATCGAAGGTGGATTCATACAGAGAAACGAGAGCATCGACGAGATACGCGTGGTCATCCAGGTAACCTAGGATTCGTGCCTCGCCTTGGGAATCTCCAGTCGCTTTCCAAGTGTGTAGCAATCGTCCATTGTCGTCGCGAATCGAGTTGAGGAGGAGTGCAGCATTCTTTTTCGCGATCTCAACCCACTCACTGTTCTGGAAGACAGCCCCAGCTTCAGCAAACGCCTTCATCATCAGGGCGTTCCATGAAGTCAAAATCTTGTCGTCGATACCGGGTGCAACTCGTTCGCTACGTGCACTGAGCAGTGTGACTTTGATCCTCGCCAGGCGATCCAACAAGTCGGACTCAGAAATCTCCTTCTTGGCAGCAAATTCAATGGTTGTCGAAGGAACGTGCAGCACGTTCGAGCCTTCAAAGTTCCCTTCGTCAGTCACTCCCCAGTACTCGATAGCCAACTGTGCATCGTCTGAAGAAAGTATCAAGTTCAGTTCTTCGGGGCTCCAAACAAAGAACTTCCCTTCAACACCTTCCGAATCGGCGTCAGATGCCGAGTAGAAGCCGCCCGCCGAATGGGTCATCTCGCGGCGTACGTATTCAAGGGTCTCAGAGACAATGCGGGCGTAGTGCTTATTTTTGGTCGCCTGGTAGGCGTGCGTGTACAGCGATACCAGTTGGGCGTTGTCATACAGCATTTTCTCGAAGTGCGGTACAAGCCATGACTCATCGACCGAATACCGAGCGAAGCCCCCACCAACCTGATCGTAAATCCCACCGTTCGCCATGCCGTTCAACGTTTGCTCAACAATTTCGAGCATTTGTGAGCTTCCGGTACGCTTCCAATATCGGAGCATCAACTCATACATCATGGGTTGAGGGAACTTTGGTGCCCCCATGGTCCCACCGTTGACCGGATCGGCATTTCCAACGAGATGTGTGAATGCCCCGAAAATTAGCGACTCGTCAATTTCGGCATCCGATTTTTGGGGAGTTGCCTGTGATCTGATGGCGTCCACGATTTTCCCGGAGTTCTCTAGAAGCTCCGGGCGCTTGGTCATGTACGCCTCGGTAATTGCAGTTAGCACCCGGGGGAACCCTGCCATGTTTTGACGATCCTCAGGCGGAAAGTAAGTTCCTCCAAAGAATGGTTGACCATCTGGAGTGAGGAAAACAGTCAATGGCCACCCTCCCGAACCGGTCATCGCCTGAACCGCAGTCATGTAAATCGAATCGACGTCTGGGAGTTCCTCACGGTCAACTTTGATATTCACAAAGTTGTTGTTCATCATCGCCGCAATCGACTCATTTTCGAACGACTCATGAGCCATCACGTGACACCAGTGACACGACGAATAACCGATCGAGAGCAATATGGGTTTGTCGAGTAACTTAGCCGAAGCGAATGCGGCGTCGCCCCATGGATACCAATCCACAGGATTGTCTTTGTGCTGAAGAAGATAAGGGCTTGTTTCGTCGGATAGTCGGTTCGGCATTTTTCTGATGTTTACAAGTTTTGGATTCAAGAAATTTGATGCATTAATTCAGATTTCGATCACCCGGATTGTTACTCGCCAATTTCGAGAGTAGAAACTTCCTGGGTCGCAAGCTCGATCACACGAATGGCATGGTTATTCGTGTCGGCCACGTAGACCTTGCCTTCGAACACGGAAAGTCCTGATGGTTCGTTGAAGGACGCCTCAAAAGCGTGCCCGTCGTTCGCCCCAGTCTCTCCTGAGCCAGCCACGGTTCTCACCTGCAATGGTCCAATGGCAAGCGACTTGATCTTGTTGTTGTACGTATCGGCAACAAATATGTTGTCGCTGGCTACGTCGATCCCCTGCGGATGTTGCAAAAGAGCTTCTTTGCCAACTCCATCGTGGTCACCAAAATCGAAGAGGCCGGTCCCAACGAGGGTGACCACCCGTCCTTCATCGATTAATGCCGAAACGCGGACTGAACTCGTCTCTGAATCGACGAAAAACAGTGCATTGTTCGACATCTTCACACCTGTGGGCTGCGCTAGACGTGATGAGTCTAGAAGATCGTCCACGATGTCTTCCCCACCGTCTCCAGCAAAAGGGGCAATTTGCATCGACTCAAGATCGTACGACCACAGTTGGTGGAATCCAGCCATTGCCACATAGAGCGTATTTTCTTTGCGTGTAATGTCGTACGGAGAGTTCAAAGGGTGTTCTAACGCACTACCACCCGAATGGCGATACAACGACTGCTCACCGGTGCCTGCAATGGTCGTCGCGGTTCCCACTCCAGGATCGACATCGACGATGGTGTGCGTTCCAACATCTCCTACTAAGTAGTGACCATCGAAGATGCAAACGCCCTGGGGGTCGTCAAACAACGGCGAGTCGAAACTGCGGTCGGCGTAAACAGCAGGATCGGCGGTTGCCAACACCGACTCTTTACTACCGATGATCGAAAGGATCTTCCCTTCGAGATCGGTTACTACCAACCGGTGGTTGTTCGAATCACTGATGACGAGGTTTCGACGTTCTGGATCGACAGAAATCTTGCCCGGATAGTGAAGTACACCTGTCTGTTCGACTTTCCGTCCAAAGTTTGTACTACCTTTGACTAATGAACCATCTGACTCGAATTCTCCCAGCATCTTGGCGATGATTTGATCCAGCGTTTCGAGAGGGAACTCACCTTCATGCCGGCCGATGACGTTCCCAGACGGATCGATGAACATGAGTGTCGGCCACGCACGGGCTGCGTATGACTGCCAGATCTGGAATCGAGCATCGTTCACCACCGGGTGATCAATCTTGTAGCGATGAATTGCCTCCTCGACGTTTTTCCCTGATTTTTCAGCAGTGAACTTCGCGGAGTGCACTCCGATTACCGTCAACGAGTCAGAGTATTTCTGTTCCAGCTTCCGCAACTGCGGAAGTACGTGCATGCAGTTAATTCAGCAGTAGGTCCAAAAGTGGAGGATTACGAGCCGACCACGAAGATCGGAGAGGGACACATCAGCATCGGCGTTAAACCAATCAAGCCCAGAAGGAAAATCCGGAGCATGAATTGTCCCTTCATATCTGCTTGACAAAGTGCGCCCCCGAAAATGGTGTCGAAAAAACGTAACTCTTAACTAGTGTCCCAGATATTCGCTCAGTTATACGTCGCGAAGCCAATGACAGTTCGTCGCTGCAACGTATAAATTAATCGCATGCCTGAAACACATTCACGAAAGTATGTATCGCTGTGTTCCAACTGTGGGGTTATGCAGCGCGTCCAAAATGTTGTTTGTAGCGCCTGCGGTCACAACATCACTGATGGAGTCGCTGCCCTAGACAATTCGTGGTCAGGCGAGATTGAAACACCAAGATCAGAATCGACACAGTCAACTCCCGTATGTCAGGATCAAACCTCGACGGTCTGGGCGTCACAGTCGTCTATTAGGCAAAACAGAATTTGCGAGCGCTGTGATTCAGCAAACGAAATTTATGCTGATTTTTGTTCCAATTGTGGTCTGCCATTCCAACGCAAAGACATAGAACGTGTGCCAGGAGCGGCAATGCTCGGAACTGAGCCTGCTGGATTTTGGATTCGTTTCTTTGCCCTCATACTCGACAACGCACTAATCATTTCTGTCGGAGCCATCGTATGGCCATTGGTGTTTGGAGACACTTTTTGGACCAAGACCGAGACGAATATGGACGGATTCTCGTCGGTCAGATTCCGAATGGGTCCTGGCGAAAATGTTCAAGGAACTATTGTCTGGACCGCGTATTTCATCCTCCCCGTGTGGCTCGTTGGAGGAACTGTTGGGAAAAAATTACTCGGGATCACTATTGTTGATTCACGCGGGAACAAACCTCACATGTTCCGGGCAGTGCTTCGATACATCGGCTGGTACGTCTCTGGTCTTACCTTGTTCGTAGGATTCTTGATTGCAGCATTTCGAGCAGACAAAAGAGCATTGCATGACTTGATCGCTGGAACTTACGTCACACGCAAGTGATAGTTCAGCAGATTCAACATTACGCGTTGATTCTTGTAAGTGGTCTCATACCCGGCGTCTTCTGGTTGTGGTTTTTCGTTCGCGACCGTCGATACCGCCCCGGGCCGCGAAAGCTTCTGATCTTCACTTTCATCGCTGGCGGAATATCGGTAGCTCCCGCGGCGGGATTGGAAATATGGCTGTTAGGGGTCGAACCACAAGACTCTTTACGGTCATTTTCCACGTTTGCAACTGCCATGTTTTTTGTGGTTGGTCCCGTCGAAGAGTTCTGTAAATTCGCAGCTGTGCGGTTCGGTGTATTCCGCTCAACGTACTTCGACGAACCTCTCGACGGCCTGATTTACGCGACGGCAGCGAGCCTGGGCTTTGCCTCTATAGAAAACGTCATTTACGCGGTCCAACTTGGTCCTGAAGTGATGTTCGTTCGCGGTCCGTTGTCTACCGTCGCACATGTAGTGTTTGGCTCAATATGGGGCCTAGGACTAAGTCGTTCCGTGCATGGTTCCAGATCAAAGTGGCTAGTGCCGACACTACTTCTTGCAGCATTACTGCACGGTTTGTTCAATGCCTCTTTGTTCTATCCGCCTGGGATACTCGTGGCGATAGCCCTCACTGGTCTTGGCGTTTATTTACTCTCTCGTTGGTTGAACGAAGCGTCGGACAAGTCCGTATATAAACTCAAGCGAAACGTGCCGATCGTAAGTTGCAAAGCATGCGGGCACGATTATCGTCTGGGTCTACGATTTTGCGCGTATTGTGAGATCCGCAGTGAATTCGGCTACTCGAACATCCGCTGTTCAAACTGCCAATTAAACAACCAGCCTTCAGCGAGCTATTGTGCCTCCTGCGGGGACTACTTCGTCTCGACTACCTCGTGACCAGGATGTTGGTTCTTATTCGCCTACGAATACTGGTTGGGTCCACGCTCGGGTGCCACGTGACGAGTACACCGTTGCTCGGACATAACCATCCAATCTCGACGGTCGGTACGATGGTGAATTGCTCGTTGACTCGTGCAGCAAACGACCGTTCATACCCGTGAAGAGGGTCGTGTACTTTGCCTGGATACCGTCTTTGGGACTGGTCTCCGGGTCGATGTCGATTTTGATTTCTCGTTCGTTCGACGCCATGTCACCGATGTTCACACCGGTTGATGCGTAAAACTCACCATCAGACATAGCTTCAAAAATATCTTGTTGCGCGAGGTTGGCAGCCTTGACCTGAATCCAGCCTCTGCCAGGATTTGAACGGTTTGCGTTGAACTCACCTGTGTAGTGGTGAGCATCGTCAACGGCGATTCCCCACACTCGACGACCGTTGCTCAACAGGCGATCCCAGATTCCGTCGGTGCTTGCTCGTCCACCACCACCGGCGTTGTGTGTTTCCGGATGACCGTTGAACACTTCAATGAACTTGTAGCCCTCGACTTGAAGCATCGCGCCATCGTCGAACGCCCACCGGAAATTTGGATGGTTGATAGATGCCATTCCACCAGCGGCAATGATTCCTTCAACGTTCTCCCGCATGACGGTAACGATGTCGGTGGATTCTGAAGCTTCGACCAGTTCGTTTACACCGTATCCGTTCACGTGGACCGGACCATCGGTGTTGCGAGAAGTGACTTCTTCACCTCTTACAAGCAGTGGCCACTTTGCTTGTTCAGCGTCGGTGCCTTCAAGAATGGTGAGGTGGTTGTGGTCCGACAGGCATAACCAGTCATAACCGTTCTCGTGGTACCACTCCGTGACGTGTTCTGGAGATTCGTCGCCGTCACTGTTGGTCGTGTGGGTGTGGAGGTTGCCTTTTAGCCATCGCTTTGTGCTCATGAGCCGATATTACAGATCATTCTTGGGTCAACAGGTCGAATTACGATTGACATTGCGACAACTCGACTAGAGACTCCCGCCTAACAGCAAACAACCCCCAGATAGGAGAGCCAAAAGTGGCGAAGCGAAAAGTATTAATGACAGGTGCAAGCGGATACATTGCGTCACTCATGCTCCCTACGATGCGAGACTACTTCGACCTGGTGCTAGCTGATGTCACTGACCGTGATCGAGAGGGGAACGTTGTCGAAGGAGTTCAAATTGCTGACTTCATCGACACCGACCGGTCAAAATACGCACATCTATTCGAAGGCGTAGATGCGGTGATTCATCTCGCTTTCAAGCCACACACTCCACGTGGTACGGAGGCGGTTACACCGATCATCGACAGGTTTCCAAATGAACATGAAAACGTTCAAATGGCGAACAATATTTATCGCTCTGCCTACGATGCCGGGGTTAGACGAATCGCAGTCGCGAGCTCGAACCACGCAGCCGACTGGTATGAGCACTACCTGATCCATCAACGAAAGATGGACATGGTTCGACCAACAGATTTTCCTGTTTCCGACAACTTTTACGGTTGGGCGAAGGCAGCATACGAGCTGCTTTCCTATCCTTACGCATGCGGGATTTTCGGACGCAAACTCGAAACAGTGATGCTCCGAATAGGATTCACACGGCCGATAGTCGCTAGCGATTACACATCAAAAGATTCGATGTCTGAGCAAACCAGTGGCGGTCTTGAGGAGTTCAAGAGAAATCTTGGGGCATTCATTAGCCCAAGAGACATTACCCAGCTCTTCACCAAAGCCGTCGAAGCTCCGAATATCGAGAACGAACACGGTGTTCCGTTCGTCGTCGCTTACGGGTGCAGTGATAATACGCGCCGCTTCTGGTCGCTCGAAACCGCCAGAAAGTACCTCGACTACCAGCCGCAGGACGACACTGAAGTTCTGTACGCCAAAGAAGTCGCCGATCTCATAACCGGTGAAGGCAAGAATGTCCGAGGCGGAAAAGTCGGTATTTAGATTCTCGACTTAGTAGAACGAGAACCTTTGGCGAAGCATCTTTTCTTCGCCAATCTTCGCGACGATCTGGTCGTGAACGTCTCGGTCCCATTCCCCGATAAAGCTAACCGCTGTACCACGTCGACCCATTCGAGCAGTACGTCCAATTCTGTGGATATATTCCTCGATGTTCTCGGGCATGTCGTAGTTGATCACATGGGAGATGGTTGGAATGTCGATTCCTCGAGCTGCCAGGTTTGTCGCAACGAGAATTCTCAAACTTCCATCCCGGAAAGCTTTCATCACGCGGTTTCGCTCAGATTGCGACATTCCTCCGTGGATGCCTTTGATTGCGAATCCCTCGCGTGACAACCCTCTGGAAAGTCGGTCAACGCCTACCTGCATTTTTCTGAATATCAGGATTTGGGAACCGTCATCAATGTTTTCCAACACCTCGACAATACCGTCAGGTTTATCCTGCTCGGCGACGTCGTAGAAGATCTGATCAACCTCATCAACTGTCTCAAGACCCTTGGTATCGGAAACCAGCTGAATCCAGCGTGGATCGTCCAAATATCTGCGGATCAATCCCCGAATGAAGCCTGGAATCGTGGCTGAGAACAACGCCGTCTGGCGGGTTGAAGGCGTGCGACGAAGGATGTACTCCATGTCGTCGGCGAACCCGATATCGAGCATTTCGTCAGCTTCGTCGAGAACAGCGAATCGAATGTAATTTAGGTCGAGCACTCGTCGGTTCATCAGGTCTTTGATTCGCCCTGGAGTACCTACAACGATAGGTGTGCCGTTTTCGAGAGCTCGGATTTGCTTCGCAATGGGTTCACCGCCGTAAACGGCTGTGACCTCTACCCCTTTGAGGGATCCAATCGCAGAGAGTTCTCGAGTTACCTGCTGCGCGAGTTCTCGTGTTGGGACGAGGACCAATCCTTGAACATCGAGCGAATCTGCTTCAACGAGTTCACACATTGGTATCCCAAAGGAAGCAGTTTTTCCTGATCCGGTTACCGCCTGGGCAACGACATCACGCTTCTGGAGTGTCCACGGAATAGATGCTTCTTGAATTTCTGACGGACTTTCATAGCCCATTTCCAAGAGTGAAGCGACTATCGATTTGCTGAGTTCCAGACCACCCCAAACCTGGGTGCCTTGCAGTTCTGCAGGAGTACTCTGTCGGCTTACCGGTCGACGTTCTTCTGAACGTCTGCGTATTGGCTTGCCACGGACAGGGGTCTTACTCTCTGGATTGCGTCGAGGTCGACGTTCTCGTCGTTCCGCTGAACGCGGTTCCTGCTCAGATCGATTCGAAGTTCGTCGTCGACGCGGTCGCTCGTCCGTTTCGGGTTGCCGGCGCTTTCCTTCGCCTCTGCGCTTTGAATCTTGAGATTTCTCGCTATTGGAGCGACGTTTGTGAGGACGGTCTTGTGATTGATTTTGACGGTCGGAAGTTTTCTTGCGCCGTCGTTGGTTCGCTGCTGGTTTCTTCGGTCGGGAAGGTTTTTCTAATTCGGAATTTTCGGAACGATCGTTTTCGGTAGAAACCAGACGCTTTATGCGTTGAAAGATACCCAGTGTTGGGGATTCCTGTTCTTGATTCGAGGTGCTTATATATTTTTTGTCACTACCAGTTTACGGGTTAGTTTGGAAATTGCCTGCTAAGTTCTTGTCCGATTGAGCTTTTGGTAAAACTCGTCCAAACGTAAACAGGTAAGTATTCCTCGATTTCCTGTAGCTTCGCTGGATGCGAATTACTTCACCAATTTCTTCCTCTAACCCCTCAAAATATTCCTCACCATCAATACTGTTATTCGCCGGCCTGAGTGCTTCGGTCATCGTGTCCATTCTTTTGACTGTCTTCAATGTCCCGCAGTACGCTCAGTTGGTACCGGTATTGCTAGCAAGTATCGTCGGGATATTTGCGTTTAGAACACTGCGATCCAGCTTCAGGCTTCAATCTGAAGAATTACTCGAGTTCCAAAAGGATCGCCAGCTGAATTTGAGTTCACAAAGAGTGTTGGATGCAGTTCGATCTGTTTCAAGCACCTCGATATCTAACGCTGACGAGGTACTCGCAAACGGAATACGCACTGTTTCCGGGTTGCAGGCTGCAATCACATTTCGTCTGTTTCCATCCGACGGGGTGTTTTCAGCTTCGGGATGGAGTGCAGATAAAGATATGGCACGGGTTCGTCAGGAATTCGAGGCGTTGGATATCGACACCCCAGGCATACAGAGCGTTAAACAAGGTTCTGCTCTTGTTCTCTCCGGGCTCTCGACAGAGTATTCCGACCTTCCTTCCTGGGCTGAAGACCACGGATTTACAACCGGTCTTGTAGCGCCGATCGTTCAAGGTCTGAACACGCAGGGATTCGTGTACGCATTTTCGAATCGAGCGGAACTGCCAAGTCTTGCTGAAATTGAACAAGTCGAACTATTTCTGGGGCTGTACTCAAAGCTTGGTCTCGCAAGCGATGGAGTCCGTTCGTCAGCAAGAAATATTAGACTCGCATCTGAAGCAAAACACACTCCGTATGTTGAGGAACCGGCACGAGTGCATATTGATGGGCTTGCGCTGGATCCGGCGCTGGGTCGTCTGACAATCGAAGACCACGACATTGCTTTGTCCCCTATAGAAGCACAGCTGGTTGGCGTTCTTGCTTCATCGGCAGGAAAACCGGTATCAGCCGATACGCTCTTGGAGCAGTGCTGGGACGGAAAATCGGGAGCGTCAGACAACTCTGTCGACGTTGCAATTTTCAGACTGCGGAAAAAGTTGAGCAAGGCACCCGCTGGAAAAAGCCTTATCAAAACCGTCCGAGGAGCCGGGTATATGCTCCTGCCTCCACGGGCAAGTGGCGAATCTCCCGTAGTTGCCGATTAAAGCATCAGAGGGTGACACCGAGGCGTTGGCATCACCCTCCGATACGATCCGGAAATACCGGATTCAGATCTAGATCGCTGGCTGCAATTCCGGGATGCGACTTCCATCTCGCTCACCTGTGTTGAACAGGTCTTCCACTGCGGTCCTTGGCCGATCCACACCAAAGTTGCTGAAGTGAGGTGCAGTTACAACGGCATCTTCGACTTTGTTCAGCAGGACGGTTACTTCGATATTCGAGCCAAGCGACTGATCGTGCTCGACTGAAATGCCAACGTCCCCGTGAACAGTGACCCACTCGTGGAGCGTCGACAGGGTTTCTGCGACCTGCCCGAAAGACATTGCGATTCCGCCACGTACCAGCAAAGTGGCTGAGTCAGCTTCCGAAAGTTGGGTACCGTTTGACACGGCGCTGATGACTGCGTCACGACCGGCATGAACCGAGCTACCTATCCCCGAAACAACTTCAGAAGTGGACGAGAATCTCTGCCAGGTCTGATTTACCTGCGAGAGAGCGTTGGTTCGGTCGAACAATCGATCAAAGCCTTCAATCGAGTTTTCGATTTCTACCGCGATCTGAGTCATCACCTCACGCACGGTTCCAGCAAGGTTGACGACAGACGGTTGATTCGCAGGCACTCCTACTGTGACCGTAGACGATCGCATAAGCTCGGAAAGCGCTGTGTCGGCTGAATGTCGGCGGAATCGACCTTCGAAACCAAAAGGCATAATCGGAAACGAAACACACACAGCGTTTGTGGCTCGAATCGTGTCCGCAATAAGTGGAGCGATTCGGGCGCCGGTGTCTCGCCCCATTCCACAAACCAGGTAGACAACGTCGGCGTCGGTAACAAAATCACGCACGTTTGATTCGTACTCGAAGTACCAATCGTCTAACCATGAAGCTGACTTGAGAAACGTTGCCTTGCCATGGGTCGAGAAATCTTGCTCGATGTCACCCGTCCCTGGCTCAACGATCAGGCTGCTGAAACGAGTGCTGTCGTTCGAGTCGATTAGCTCAGCGATGCGGTTTGCGGGCGAGCCAACCGCGATGATTTTTGTGGTTGTCGGACGAGCAATGGTGGAAATGTTGCGCTGTGTCATTTGTGTCTCCGATTTGGTCGATAACCACGACATTAGCACAATCGTTCTAATCAAATAAACACATTTAGAACAAGATTTCGGAACACCTGTGCGAATTCACTCGCTAACAGGTAGGGTGACAACAATCTTTGAGTTCCAAGCCAGTCTATCTACATTTGGATGCCTCGCAGATTTAAACCGCTTTACTCAAAATATGACCAGCCCGACGCTCACACTCCCTGACGACTCACCTGCTTTTACAAATTTCAAAAACGGCAATGAAACGGAACTCACGTACGAGCTGAAGTGGGCGGCATGGCGTTGGTTATGGGAAGAAGTCGGTTGTAGATCGATAGGCTTTGAAGTTCGGTTGGAAGGTCCGTTCGGTCGGATCGCTGATGTGGTTGGGCTGGGGCCAGGTAGTTTCGTTTACCTGATTGAGGTCAAGTCATCTCGGAGCGACGCTAAACGTGATGACAACAACGAGCGTTCGGTAAAGCGTCTTCAAGAGAAGAAATCTGACATTGAATCAAGCGTCGAGCTTGCACGCGCAATAAACGTCCAAACCGAAACAAGCTCTCGACCAGCAGATGATCTTATTCGCAGCGAAGAAAAGCTAACACGTGTCGAAAAGCGACTGGAGTCAATCTCGACCAAGTTCAACGACCCCGCGTATTTGCGGTGTGCCGACTACCACTACCTGGTCACTCAAGACCGACTTCTAAGAACTACGGAAATACCGGATCAGTGGGGGCTATTAAACGAACGCGGCGAGGTCATCGTCGAAGCTCCGAAGAAACAAGTCAAACGAGTGACATCACACGTGCTGCGTGCGATTGCACGCGCAAACACGCGTGACCTCATGAAGGCTGTTGGCGTAAAGGTCGAACGCCGAGAACGGAGCGGCTAGAGAATTGTTCGAAGTCGCTCAATCGCTTCTTTCAGGTTTTCCTGAGAGTTAGCGAACGAAATTCGAATGTAGCCAT
>CAYYMP010000047.1:0-5169 GCA_964472915.1 uncultured Dehalococcoidales bacterium
GTGATAGCAGCGGACGGGGTCGGTGATGGGTCTTATGTTTAGGCCTCCTAAGGCCGAACGGTCTCCTCATCCGTCTAGACGGGGTCGGTCACGGCAGTCTCATGTGTAGCTGTGACCGACCCTGTCTGCTTTAACGAGTTCTTCTCATACGCAGAACATACTCCGCTCATGCGTCTCTCAGATCGGGAATTACCCATTCCCGATTTCCGATGCTAATATCCCCGCCAAAGCGAGATCGACCCACTACACCGGGGCTGAAATCGACGATGCGTGCCTCGGATTGAGGAGGTACGCGGCATGGCCGACCTTCAAACTGGCAGGATTCGTAACGTAGCTTTCGCTGCACACAACGGCGCAGGAAAGACTTCGCTGGTTGACGCCCTTTTTTATACATCTGGCGGATCAACACGACAGGGTAAAGTCGACGACCAGACCAGCCTGTCTGACTACGAACCAGAGGAACAGAGGCGCGGGGCGAGTATCCAGTTATCCGTCTTGCCGGCGAGCTGGAAAGATCACAAGATCAACCTCCTGGATACTCCTGGTTACCCCGATTTCCGTGGTGATATGCGGTCGGCAGTTCGGGTAGCCGACTCGGTCATCATTGTTATTTCCGCAGCATCGGGAATCGAAGTTGGTGCGCAGCAGGTCTGGAACTACACCGAAGATCTCGGGATTCCAACCGCGATCGTGGTCAACAAGCTTGACCGCGATAACACTTCTTTTGAGCAAACATGTGCCGAACTAGCGGAAGCATGGGGGCGTCAGTGCGTTCCTTTGCAGAGCGTAGACGGTGATGCCGGGTCATTTAGCAGCGTTTCAGCAGGTGAGCTTAGCGAATCAACCATTGAAGCTATAGCCGAGGCAGATGACGAGTTGATGATGAAGTACCTGGACGGCGAGTCGTTGTCCCAGGATGAAATCAACAGGGGGCTCAAAGCCGGAGTTGCCGATCGCAGCATCGTTCCAATATTTGCGACAGCTGCGACCGAAAACATTGGGTCGAGCGAGTTGCTCGATGGCATCGTCGATATTCTTCCATCCCCGGAAGATGTTGAGCAGCCAGATATTCCAGCCGGCGTACAGGCGAATCTTGTTTTCAAGACATCTGCCGACCCGTTTGTTGGCAATCTTTCATACTTCCGTGTCTACGGTGAGGACGCATTGTCGAACACACAGCTCTGGAATGTGAACCAGGGTGAAAACGAACGAGTTGGACAGCTTTACTCACCAGAAGGCAAAGAGACCAACTCTGTCGATAAGGTCATTAAAGGCGACATTGGGGTAATTTCCAGACTTGCTCACACTAAGACCTTCGACACGCTCGGTGACAAGTCGAATGAAGTAAAGCTCGTCGGTGTTGATTTGCCGCAGCCAGTATTTGCGCTCGCAGTTACGCCGCGTGATCAGTCTGACCTGGACAAGATGGCTGACTCTCTAACGAGAATGACGGAAGAAGACCCAACGCTCCAGCTGGAGCGAAATGTCGACACCGCTGAAATGGTGCTACACGGCATGGGTGACATTCACGTCGATCTGGCACTTGAGCGAATCGCAAGGAAGTTCGACGTTCACCTCGATAGTCACCTTCCAAGCATTCCTTACCGGGAGACCGTCGGTGGCTCGACCCAGGTTTCCTACAAGCACAAGAAGCAGTCCGGTGGACGCGGTCAGTACGGACACGTTGTTCTCGAAATCTCACCTGCTCAGTCGGGTGAAGGAATTACGTTTGGCTCCAAGGTAGTCGGAGGAAACGTTCCGAAGGACTACATTCCTGCTGTCGAAAAGGGAATTCGTAACGCCGCTACGGGAGGGGTTGTCGCCGGATATCCGGTAGTAGACGTAGCCGTGACCCTGACCGATGGGTCATCACACTCAGTCGACTCTTCAGGTATGGCGTTTGAAATCGCTGGAAGCATGGGATTCAGGCAAGCGGTTCGAGATGCACAACCAACGCTCCTTGAACCCGTCCTCAAACTTCGAATTCTTGCTCCGGATGACTCTGCTGGAGACGTTATGGGTGACCTCAACACGAGGCGTGCTCGAATTTCTGGAATGGAGCCGAAGGGCAAAGGACTTACAGAAATCCGGGCAGAAGCTCCTGCTTCTACCATGCAGCGCTATGCAGCTGATCTTCGTTCGCTAACGCAAGCAAGAGGCGACTTTACTGCGGTGATGGATCACTACGAGCCAGTGCCTCCTCAGGACGCCCGCAAAGTGATTGCATCGAAGCAGTCAGGCGAAGAGGAATAGTCGGACTTCAGGCTTGTAACCCTGTAATCGATTTTGGTTATTGGGTTTACAAGCCGAGGGTGTATGATTCCTCGCCCTGCCGTTCGTTTTGCATATGGAAAACGGATTGCTGGGAATCGAATAGATTTTGACCGACCTCCCGTTCGTTCGGGCGGTTCGTCGCGCGTGCTGAAAAATATTGACCGTATTTTTGCGATGCAGGGAGCTTCATGGCTGCACCCAAAGTAATAGTCGAAAACCTGACCAAAACATACCGCGTGCCAGAGCGACGCCCCGGCTTACTCGGTGCGTTGGTCGGCGTTGCGAAGCGGAACTACAGGGCGATCCGCGCAGTCGACGACATTTCGTTCACCATCAATGAAGGTGAACTGGTCGGATACATCGGACCCAACGGAGCTGGTAAGTCCACGACTATCAAGCTGATCTCCGGGATTCTTACGCCTGACAGCGGCAAATGCGATATAGATGGCCTAACGCCATGGTCGAATCGGACCGAGCATGTGCGGAGGATCGGGGTTGTGTTTGGTCAGCGAACTCAGCTGTGGTGGGACCTACCCGTGATCGAGTCGTTTGATCTGTTGCGCGACATCTACGCGGTTGATCGTGATTCGTATTCGACTACCAGGGACGAACTCATTGATCGTCTGAATGTTGGATCACTCGTGAACACACCGGTCAGATTGCTGAGCCTTGGTCAGCGAATGCGGTGCGACCTTGTTGCGGCATTGCTCCACAGTCCATCGATCTTGTTTTTAGACGAGCCGACAGTTGGTCTGGACTCCGTTTCAAAACTGGCATTCCGAGAGTTTGTTCGAGAGATCAACGCCGAGCGAAACCTGACGATAATTCTCACCACTCACGATATGGATGACATCGAGGCGCTCTGTAAGCGGGTGATGGTCATCGGAAATGGACAGATTCTCACTGATGGATCGTTGAGTGATCTTCGAAAACGGATTTCTAAAGACCGTCACATCACGGTCGAAATTTCGAATTCCGAGTTCGTCACCACGGGACTTGAAAACTCGATCACCGTGCTTCAGAACGGTGGGCAGCGAGTGAAACTCGGATTTGATCCGGAAGTGATTTCAGCTTCCGAAGTGATATCGAAAATCTCTGCGGAGAACGAAGTCCGTGACCTGCTCGTTGAAGATCCTCCAATCGAGGAAATCATCGCCCAAATGTACGAGGAGAACGCGCTTTGAGGGGATATCGAGCACTAATCAGCGCTCGGTTCAGGGCGCTTCTTCAATATCGGTCTGCAGCGTTCGCAGGATTCGGCACACAGTTGTTCTGGGGACTGATTCGGATCATGATTTTTGAAGCATTCTTTCTGTCGAGCACGCTCACGCAGCCAATGGCTCAAGAAGACGTGATCACTTATATCTGGCTTGGTCAGGCTTTCCTAGTGATCCTGCCGTGGAACCCGGATCGCGAACTCGGACAGGAAATTCGATCGGGTGGGGTCACTTACGAACTACTGCGTCCGCTCGACTTGTACTTCAATTGGTACAGCCGCTCCATCGCGTTGCGCACCGCTCCGGCGATGCTGCGAGCTATACCAATGTTCGTTGTCGCTGGTGTGTTTTTCGGACTTCAAGCACCTGAAAACTTCGTTGCTGGTCTGGCATTCGTTGGTTCGATGATCGGCATGGTGATGCTTAGTGCTGCAATCACGTCGGTCTTGAGTATCTCGATGATGTGGACCGTTTCGGGAGATGGCATAACGGGGTTGGCTCCCGCGGTCGTGGCGATGTTTTCTGGAATCATCGTGCCTTTGCCGTTCTTCCCGGATGCACTGCAGGCGCTCCTGAGAATCTTGCCGTTCAGCAGCCTGGGTGATGTCCAATTCCGTCTTTACACCGGTAACTTGCCGGTATCAGAACTGCCGTTGGTTTTCCTCCATATATTTGGATGGACGTTGTTCTTCGTACTGCTCGGCAGGTGGATGGTTGCGCGGGGTGTAAAGCGAATCGTGGTGCAAGGCGGATGAGCATTTTCAACACTCTCTACGTCTACTACCGGTTCATCGAGATTTCGGTGCGTAGCCAAATGCAGTACCGGCTGTCGTTCGTGATGCTGACGTTCTCGCACTTCCTGGTGACCGGAATCGAATTTTTAGGGATTTGGATCCTGTTCGAGCGATTCGGTTCATTGCGCGGGTGGTCGCTTGCTGAAGTTGCCTTGATGTACGGAATTGTGAGTATTGCGTTCTCGATAACCGACGCCGTGATGCGTGGTTTCGACATGTTCGGGAACATGGTCAAGGCGGGCGACTTCGACCGACTGCTGGTGCGACCTCGGTCAACGGTGCTTCAGCTGATGGGACAAGAGTTGACCTTGCGGCGGATAGGTCGGTTCGCACAGGGTTTTGCGGTTTTGATCTGGGCTGCAAGCACGCTAAACGTCGACTGGTCGGTGGCAAAAGTTGGCTTGTTGTTCTTCGCCGTATTTGGCGGAGCGGCGTTGTTCGCTGGCCTAATCGTTTTGCAGGCGACCCTGTCGTTCTGGTCGACGGAGTCACTGGAGATCATGAATACGGTTACTTACGGCGGGGTTGAGGCCACGCAGTATCCGGTTGTTGTTTACAGGGAGTGGTTCCGCAACATTTTCATTTACGTCGTGCCGCTTGCTTCCGCGAGTTACTTCCCGGTGGTCGCAATTATTGGGCGAACAGACGCTATGGGTACCTCGACGTTATTCCAGTACTTGTCTCCGCTAATTGGATTCGCTTTTTTCATAGCGTGCTTGCAGGTCTGGAAGTTCGGCGTGAGGCATTACCGGTCTACTGGGAGTTAAGTTGGGGGCGTTAGCTCCGGGCGGACACGCGTCCTTGGTCGTGCAGTCGCAATTCTCCTATCCCTAACCCTTTCCAGTCCGGAAAGGGAACTAGGTGTGTTCTTGTCATTCCGACCG
>CAYYMP010000047.1:5269-15025 GCA_964472915.1 uncultured Dehalococcoidales bacterium
CCGGAAAGGGAACTAGGTGTGTTCTTGTCATTCCGACCGAAGCGGAGGAATCAGTGTTGAGCGGTGTAATCGGTCATGGCAGGCGCAAGATTCGACCAATAGCGGTTCGATATTTCGATTAATTTGATTTTCTTGTCCCGTCGTCATTTCTTGATTTGCTTTTCTCGTTCCAGTGCCTGATCCACGTATTTGAACTCTTCGAAGTAGACGAGTTTGTGTATCGAGTACCTGGCTGCGAATTCTGAACCGGAGAGTGATAGGTGTTGAGATAGGCGGTTTTCAAGATTGCCGGTAACGCCGACGTAGAGTGCTTTTCGGTCACTTGCAAGTCTGTAGACGTGGTACGACATGCAGATAGGATGGATATTTGCGAGCGCAGATCAAAGTGAGGATGTCGCTTCGATAACAAGTTGGATGCTAATGGTCGTTGATCCCTCGGCTTACGCTCGGGATGACAGCGAGCGTTCGCATCCACCGGTCGCTCCGGGTGGAAATTCGTGAATCGCGATCGTGACAGAGTCACTCAGCTTAGACGTCGCACTATCCCCCTCTCTGACTCTCCCCGTTCCGCGGGGAGAGAACGGCAACGCAGTCTCTCACCCTCTGACTCCCTCCCAGTTCGTGAGGAAGAAACATTTACTCCGCGGGAATGATTGGCAGGATCACTCTTGAGTCGTGGTTGGCGTTTGTGTGGATGGTGTTGTCGGCTTTGACTATGTGGGTGTGGCGTCCGACGGGTTCACCGGTATTGGGATTGATGTCGAAGCGCGGGAAGTTTGAGCTTGAAACGTCGAGTCGGATTCTGTGTCCCTTTTTGAAGACGTTCGAGGTTGGCCACATTGTGATGGTCACTTCGACAGGTTCGCCGGGTGTCATTAATTCAGGATCGGTGTACGAATCCCTGTAGCGCATGCGACGAATCGTGTCGGTCAGGTTGAGGTGGTAGCCCTCGGGGTAGTCGATGCTTTCCGGGTAAACGTCGACGAGTTTCACAGTAATGTCAGTGTCGACTGCGGTCGATGAAACCCATAGTTTTACGACCACTTCACCGGTAAGCTCCGTGTCCTGTTCGAGTTCAGATGTCTCGAAAGTCAGCACGTCGTCACGGTCTTTGAGGAGCGGGTACGGTTCCTTAGCGCCAACCCATTCGGGACCCTCTTTCTGGTGGAATCCACCTGCGGCAATCACTTCGCTCAGGTTGTTTCTGGCGAGCGTCCACTGGTCGAGATAATCAGGGACTTCGTCACGCGAAGGTCCACCGTCTTCCGGACTCAAAACCTTGAACATGCCGACCAACTGGCCACCGACGGTTGGAACGGGGTTTTCTGGATCGTAAGTGAATGTGATTTCGCCAGATTCTTCTGCCGAAGCGAAGGGATCCATTGATCCGTCTTCGTGCAGGTACATGGTCTGGTACTGAGTTCGGGCGATCGGCCATTCCTGCTCGGCTCGCCAGAAACCGCCGTGGTTCAGATGACCTTCTTCGGTCTTCTTTCCGTCGCCGGTTCCCATCACGTAAATGCGAACTGGAGGATCGTCGTCAGGCGGATTGAGTCCCTTCAAATGGCGGTCAAAGAATTTCAGCCGCTCGGGGTTGTAAATCTCCGCGCCCCAAACGCTGTCGGCTCCGGTATCCGTGTCTCCATGCCACTGACCAGTGGCGCGTGTTCCACCGTGTCACCAGGCTCCAAGAACCAGCCGGGTCGCCGACTCGTTCTGGTCTGCCATTTTCGTGTAGTAGTTGGCAGTTGCACCGACGAAGTTGTCGTACCAGCCGCAGGACATCGTGACCGGCACGTCGGCGTGCTGATCGAAGTACGGCTCCTGGTTCGCCGCTTCCTGATCCCACCACTCGTCGTAGTCACCACGGTAGTAGTAGTCGAAAACTGTTTTTTCAAGATCGGGAGCAACACTTAGTGCGGTCTCTCCGGGTTTGAGAGGGAATCTTTCTAACCAGTCACCCATGTCTCGCATAGCGTCGAGAATTGCTTTGGCTTTTTCCTTGTCGTCACCAATCTCGTGGGAGTCGAGAGCGTGGAGATGAGCAGCCCCGAACATTTGGAGCGACATTGCTCCACCTTCACGGGCTTCGTGGGCGTAAATATTTGTAGGCCCCGCCTCGACCCACATTGCAGCGAGATGCGGTGGACGTCGGAGCGCAAGCTGGGTTTGGACAATTGCGCGGTGGGATGAACCTAGCGTACCGATCTTGCCGGTGCACCATTCCTGTTCTGCGAGCCACTCGACCGTGTCGTAGCCGTCGTCACCTTCCCACGGGTTCACCGTGTGGTAGTAGTGACCGTCGCCTTCTGATCGAAAGCGTGAACGTAAATCCTGAACGATAAATGCGTACCCACGGCGGACGTAGAACGGAATTACGTCGTCCCATTCGGGAGCGGTCTTGTCGTACGACGTTCGCACCAGCAGTGCAGGGACTTGCTCGGACGCGTCTACGAGTCGTCCATCACCGTGGCACGGGAGGTAAATATCTGTGGCGAGGTTGATGCCGTCCCGCATTGGGATCATCACGTCGCGGAGAGCGTGAACGCCGTATCGAGGTTGGGAAGAAGTGGGTTGTTCGGTCATGACCGAGCGAGTTTATTCGCTCGGTTGGTCCGCGTCACTCACCGATCGGGGCTCCGGCGATCGAATCGTAAATAGCAACACCAATGCCAGCAACGATAATTATTGCCGCAGCAATCCAGCCCCATTTGACTCGGTCTGGATTTACCGCATCCATGTTTCCGGGATCGGTGAATTGGGCTCCACGGAGACGGGCACGATCTACCTTCTGACTTGCAGAGGCAGTCGGATGAAGGTCCTGGATCATTTCTTTTCGTGGACGTTCAGGCATTGGTGTGACTCCTTTGGAGTCTGGTAGTTAGGCTCCGGGCGGACATTCGTGAGCCGCGATCGTGACATAGTCACTCAGCTTGTCGTCGCAGTCTCCCCCTCCAACTCCCCCAGTCCGGGAGGGAGAACCGACTAGCTTTTCGGGATCACCGGCAATAGCAGGTGAGAGGGGTGGTCTGCGTCGTGGTAGAGGGTTTGGTTGGCTATTCGGATTTCGGTATCGGAGGCGATTGGGTTTCCAGTGTTGAGGTTGCGGTTGTAGCGCGGGAAGTTCGAGCTGGAAATTTCAACTCGGATGCGGTGTCCCTTTTTGAAGAGGTTCGAGGTGTCCCACATGTCGATGTCGAATTCGTAAATTTCTCCCGGAGTCATCATTTCAGGGTTGTCGGTGCCGTTCCTGAATCGTGCCCGAACGATTCCTTCACAAAGCGAAATAGCTTTTCCGTCAGGTTCGACATCGGTCAGGGCAGCAGTGAAATCGGTATCGACCGCATCAGAGGAAGCCCAAATGTGGGCACTAATAGGCCCCGTCACCTCGACATCTTCTTCGAGAACGTCGGTTGTGAAGACCAACACATCGTCGCGAGCTTGAAGTTCGGAACGGTCTCTGGGTCCGCAGTAGTGGAATGTCTGGTATTGAGATCCGAGCGATTTAACGGGATTAGCCGGATTGTAAGTGAACTTGTCGGACGTTGATTCGCCGGAAGGTTCATCTGTTGAGAGTGATCCGCCCGCACCAGCTGCGTCACCGCCGCTGTTCAAGAAATACTTGGTCCACTGAGTTCGAGCGAGTGGCCACTCGTTCTCGTGGCGCCACTCGTTTGCACCCATCACGAACAGCTTGATTGGCGGCTCATCGTCAATGCCGGTATCGATGCCTTTTAGCTGTTGGTCGTACCAGCGAGTGTGCATTTCGATTACGTCGGAAAGAGAATCCTTGCCGAAAGTTCGGTCGGCGTACTCGCCGTTGGGTCCCATTGGCTTCCGACCCCAAGGGGCGATCTGGTGGCTCCAAGGACCAACTAACAGCTTGGTCTTTTTACGGGCATCTTCGGTTCGGGCGTTCTTGCTCCAGCCGTTGAACAGCTTGAAATTTTCGTGTGAAAGCGAATCGAACCAGCCAGTAATGAAGTACGAAGGAACGTCCATTTCCTGGTACTTGTCGCGCAAGCTGTAGCTCGACCACCACTCGTCGTATTGCTCGTGAGCGACTACTCCGGCGTAATAAGGATGAGTATCGGAAACCTTCTCCATTGCGGTGTCGATCGGCAGCTCGAAAAAGAACTCGTCGGTGTCGAAATGCATTAACGACTCGTACTGCATCGAGCGTCCGAGCATGTTGAGGAACGCGAAAGCGACCATGTGATGGATCACACCGTCGACGCGGTGGTGTCCGTAGTTGTCCTGCTGGGAAGCAATTGGTGCCACTGCCTTAAGGTACTTAGAACGCAGTGAAGCTGGGAGAGTTTGGGTGAATCCCGGGTAGGACAGCCCGAACGTGCCGATATTTCCGTCGCACCAGTCCTGCTGTCCGATCCACTCGTGGGTGTCGTACCCATCGGTCAATTCGCAAACGTAAGGATCCCACTCGCCGTCAGAGTCGCCTCGACCTCGGCAGTCTTGCATGACAACTGCATAGCCGTGAGCGTTGAATTGGCGCGCCCATTCGATGTAGCGAGCTTCCTGGTTGTCGTAGATGGTCCGCAGAAGCAGGACTGGCCATGGTCCGTCACCGTGATCGGAGTTCGGCATCCAAATGTCGGCCGACAGGTTGATGCCGTCACGCATTGGAACCTTGATGTTGAGCTTCAGACGGCCGGGTTCAACTTTTGGAAGGGAGTCGGGTGGGAACATTTTTCGAGATTTCAGGATGATGGTTTTGGAGCGACTTAGTCACACGCGGCGAATTGTTGCCTGATGGCGAGTGCTTCGCAAGTGTTTCGCGGTTGTTCATGAATGAAATTCGAGTAAGCTTCGCCAGTCGATCCAATCCACCAGAAATATTTAGCGAATTTTCATGACCTACAAAGTCGTAATCACCCAGTACAACCGCGAGCCCAGCAGTATCACCACAGACGTGATCAAGAACGCAGGATTCGAAGTCGAGTACAAACCTGCCCGAACTGAGAACGAGGTAATCACCGCAGCCAAAGACGCTGATGTTTTGCTCGTAGGAACGGTTCCTCACACCACCAGGAAAATAATGGAAGCGCTACCTAACCTGAAAATGGTTGGGCGTTCTGGTGTGGGAGTCGACTCGATCGATCTCGATGCGGCTACAGAGCTTGGGATTTGTGCCACGAACACGCCGGGGATCAACACCAGCGAAGTTGCTGACCACGCAATGGCAATGTTGCTGTCGATCACACGAAAAGTTCTTGAGCAAAACGCTTCGGTGAAATCGGGTGCATGGTCGGATCGACCGAAAGAACTGGATGAAATTCGACCTCAGCTTCGACGCATCGCTGGCAACACGGTCGGAATTTTTGGGTTCGGAAATATTGGTAAAGCGTTTGCTTCTCGTGCCCGTGGATTCGGACCTGCTCGAATAATTGCTCACGATCCTTACGTTCCTCAAACCACCGCTGATTTGTTTGGGGTCGAATTGGTCGACTTCGAGACCTTGCTCGCTGAATCGGACTACCTGACTGTTCACTCTCCGGCGACGGAGGAGACGAACCACATTTTCAATATCGACTCGTTCAGGAAGATGAAGCCGCATGCAGTGTTCATCAACTGTGCACGTGGTCCGCTCGTTGACGAAGCTGGACTTCAAGAAGCGCTTGCGACCGGCGTGATTCGAGCAGCTGGAATTGACGTGACCGAGGTTGAGCCGCTGGACGCTGAAAGTCCATTGTTGAAACTCGACAACCTGATCATTACTCCTCACACCGCTGGTGGTTCCGACATTAGCGGAATCGAAGGTGCTCGACGCTGGGGTGAAAACGCAGTGGCGATTCTTACCGGCAAGCCGTTGCACGGTCTTGGCAACCCTGAAGTCGTGAAGCGAATTGCTGTAATGCGAGCACAAGGACCGAACCGCTGGGACGGAATTCCTGATCCGGTAACTGAAGCGTGGAGTTAGGCTACCCAGCTAACGGTCAGACTTAACCCAGACTCGTGAGCCGTCGGTTGTAACGGTTACGGTTCCGTTGTCACGGGTGACGAAAATTGCTTCTTCATCTAAGTGTTGGTGAAGTCGTTCCATCACCTCGTCGTGTGGGTGACCGAACTGGTTCTTGATACCCGTAGTCACGACTGCCAACGCCGGATCCACTTCGGTTAAGAAAGTGTCCGATGTCGATGTTTTACTGCCGTGGTGCGGCACTTTTAGAACCGTGGTCCTGATGTTTTGTCCTGTTAGCGAGAGATCACTTTCACCAGCGGTCGTGATGTCACCGGTGAGCAGAAACGACACTTCTTGGTGATCAAGGCGAGCGACAACAGATTCATCGTTGAACGCTGAGCATTGAACGATCACGCACTTAGTTTGAAGAATCGTGACCGCGGTTTCGTTGTCTAGACGAACCACCGTGCCTGATACCGCTTCTACAACATCTGATTGACGCGCAATTTCTGACTTCCAGGATCGAAATACCTGCGAATCGTGGTTTGCACCAGAGTCGATGATTTGAGAAACATCGAATTGCTCGATGATTCGTTCTAAGCCACCCACGTGGTCGGCGTCTGGATGAGTCGATAAAACAACGTCTATGCGGCGGTCATTGAGTGGTAGATGATCTTTGATCATTTGGACAGCGCGGTCAGCGTTGTCCCCGCCGTCGACAAGCATGCGTTGACCACCGGGTGCTTCGATCAAGATCATGTCGCCGCGATCTGTCTCGAAGAAAACAACAGTGAGATGTTCGGATTTCGGGTTGGTGATGGCGAAACCGGCAAGAACGAGGATTAACAGGGCAGCGACGCCGAGCAGTGGATTTCTCAGGCTTGTTTGCGAACTAATCATGGCAATCGATTTCGTTGAGGAAATACGTTCGATCAGCAATGAGATTGATTTGAAATTCAACCCAACGAAAAGGATGGAGTACCAGAACAGAACGAACGATATACCTACGCTGGTCGCATCAATATTGCCTCCGGGGAACCCGGCGAATACTTCAGCGACGAATGCGATGTAACCACCAGAAACGAGCGGAGTTAGGGCAACGATTGACGTGACCGGAGTGCCGATGAGATCAACCGAGAGTGTTGCGACGGATGACCAAATGAATAGCGGTAGCACCGGGGACACAGCGAGTGTGCTGAACACGCCCCAGGCGGAGGACGTTCCGAAGTGCAACAACACGAGAGGCGTGGTGAACAGGATCGCCGAAACGGAAATGATTGATGAGTCGAGAATCAGCCAACCGAATTTCCTCACGATTGCTGGACCAACTCTGAATGATTCGAGGTTGCTCCTGAGCTGGATCGAAACCTTGGGAGCCATGACCGCTATCCCGAGCACGGCAGCAAAACTCAGCTGGAACGAGATTGTCTTCAGAACGCCCGGTTCCAGGACAACCATGCTTACGGCAGCCAGTGACAAAGCCGGAAGAATTCGACGCTGTCTACCAAGTAGTCTCGCGAGCAGGTAAACCGAGAACATGATTGCTGCACGAGTGACCGAGGGAGACATCCCTGCTATGAGCGCATATGACCAGGCCGTCGTGAACGGGACGATCAGGTAAAACTGTCTTCTTCGTCCTAATAACTGAACTGCCAGAACCATCGCGGAACCACCGACTAGAACGAGATGAAGTCCTGAAATCGCAAGCACGTGTGAAAGTCCAGCTGACCGGAAATTCTGAATGGTGTTTTGTGAGAGTTTTGAGCGATCGCCAATCAGCATTGCCGAGGCGAGTGCTCCGGAATCTCCGTTGATGGAGTCGTTCAGATGAGTGGAGAAGATAGAGCGGAATTGGGCAATTGCTGAACGAAAATTGTCGACCGCCCTGGGTTCAACTAGCTCGACGTTCTGAGTGGAGATTGTGCCCGCAATATCGGTCCTGGACGTGACGAGGTGGAACCGTCCGGAGACGAGATAGCTGTCGCCGTAGACGAATTCGTCTGAACGGCGCTCCCCGGACTGGTCCATGAGGGTTTCTGTGTAAACGTCGATGTTGAATGTGTCGTCAACCATAAGACGCAATCGAGTGGCTTCGTTCGCAGGAGCCGGATCGTCAGATAAGACTCCAGTGAGAGTGACGCGTTCCTCATGTCGTGGAATTTGAGACCAGTCCTGTTCCACCGCAATTGGGGTGCTCTCGCTTGCCATCCACACTCCAAGGATGAACAAAATAGCGATTCCGCCAAGCATGCGGATGCTTTTCGCTTTACGACCCAGGATTGTTGTCACGAGGATCAACGCGACGAGAAGGGCGAGTTCGATGATACGTACCGAAGTCGATGTAGCGAGTGCGAGTCCGGTTCCGGCGAGAAACGCGATCGACAGGTAGACAAGCGTCACGGCTGGATGACGAGGTCGCGTATTGAATCGACTGTGGCAGGTCCGATCCCACTGATGGCGAGAAGGTCATCGACGGCAGTGATCAGATTTGTCGACCGCCAATCGATGATGGACTGAGCCCGAACTTCACCGATTCCGGGAAGTGAAACTAGCTCGTCTTTTGTAGCCGAATTCAAGTCCAGTAATCCGGAAGTACCCGTGGTAACGGGTTCCGGGTTAACAACACCTTGCGTCACACCCGGCAGATTGCCGGATCCTGTCGCAGTAGTTGAATCACCGACCTTTGGAATATCAATTCGGGCACCATCCCGAACTACCAACGCAAGGTTGATGCGGCCCTCATCGGCCTCATCGGTCAGTCCACCAGCTACCTCTACTACGTCGGCAACTCGCGGTTCTCCATCAAGCGAGTAGACACCAGGTGCGTTCACTGCTCCGGTGACTTGAAAAACAACGGGTGCTGGGGTGGGAATGAATATCTCGACACCGGCCGGCTCGTTTTCGCGACTTATCCACAGAGTCAGAACCACCGCGGTCGAGACAACCGCGACGAGAAATACAACTTGAAAAAGACGGGATTCAGCCGGTCCGGACTGTTCGCTTGGAATGGGTTCAAGGGGCTGCTGCATAAGGTACGGTCATTCGGTCCATGCTGGTTTGCGGCAGGGAAATGCAGAGGGAGTATGGCACAAAAAATCGAATTTGGTGAAAGGTAAGAGAACTGAGATCCGCTGCCGGAGTTTTTCTGACATCTGCTGTCCGCCCGTCTAGAATGCCGGGCGTCTGAACACAAAACCAGATTCCCATAGGAAATCACGCCAGTATGAAGATCGAACAAATAACGGTAACCACGTTCAAAACCACTACGAACAAAATGAGGGACACCGACGGGCATACCCATCCAGGTCCAGTTCGAGATTCAAGCGACTCGATGTTGACCATCACAACTGACGATGGTCACTCCGGTTACAGCTTCGGCTCTGGCGAATCACTACGTCCATACATCATGGAAAACTTCGTCAAGAAGGTGTTTCTGGGTGAGGACCCGATGGACCGCGAGAAACTGTGGCAAGGGCTTGCTCGATGGCAACGAGGTAGCGGAGCGAATCTGACCGACAAGACCCTCGCCACAGCAGAAATGGCTTTGTGGGACCTCGCCGGTCGGGTGCTGAACACTCCGGTTTGGAAGCTTCTCGGTGGGTATCGGGACAGTGTCCCTGCCTACGGATCCACCATGTGTGGTGACGAAATGGAAGGTGGTCTCGCGACTCCTGAAGACTACGGAAATTTTGCTGAGTGGATGGTCAAGCGAGGTTACAAGGCGATCAAGCTCCATACATGGATGCCACCTGTTTCCTGGGCTCCGAGCGTGAAGATGGATATCAAGGCTTGCGCTGCCGTGCGCGAGGCGGTGGGCGAAGACTTCCCGCTAATGC
>CAYYMP010000048.1:0-14891 GCA_964472915.1 uncultured Dehalococcoidales bacterium
CGCTGCGACGAGTGAAAACCCTGATGACACAAACTTCTCGTAACGATTTGCGTAACGTCGCGATCATCGCTCACGTCGACCACGGTAAGACCACATTGGTCGACGCAATGCTCAAGCAGTCCGGTTCAGTCGAGTCCCACAAAGAACTCGAAGAGCGCGTGATGGACTCGATGGATCTTGAAAAAGAGAAGGGCATCACGATCCTCGCCAAGAACACTGCTGTTCGGTGGGGCGACACCAAGATCAACATCATCGACACTCCAGGTCACGCTGACTTCGGTGGAGAAGTAGAACGCGGACTCGCAATGGTTGACGGAGTTCTTTTGCTCGTCGACTCAAGTGAAGGTCCGCTTCCTCAGACCCGTTTCGTGCTGAAAAAAGCACTTGAAGCGAACCTGTCGGTAATTCTCGTGATCAACAAGATCGACCGACCCGACGCACGAATTGCCGAAGTTGTCGACGAGGTTTACGAGTTGTTCATTGACCTCGATGCGAACGAAGACCAGATCGACTTCCCGATCATTTACACCAACGCTCGCGACGGTGTTGCGACGATGGATCACGATCAAACGGGAACTGACCTGAAGCCACTTTTCGAGCTTCTGCTCGGTCACATACCGTCACCTGAGTACGACGATGAACACCCACTCCAGGCGCACGTCACCAATCTTGATGCATCTCCTTACGTAGGCCGACTCGCCATTTGCAGAGTTCACCAGGGAACAATTAAGAAAGATCAGTTCATTTCTCATTGTCGAGTAGACGGTTCAATTGAACGCGCAAGGATCACTGAACTGTATGTGACCGAAGGACTTGAACGCGTTCCTGCTGATGAGGCAGGTCCGGGTGAAGTAATTGCGGTCGCAGGAATGCCAGACGTCACTATTGGTGAAACTCTCGCTGACGAGGAAGACGCCCGTCCGCTTCCTGTAATTCGAATCGATGAGCCAAGCCTTTCGGCAACCATTGGAATCAACACCTCACCACTCACCGGACAGGAGGGCGACAAGCTCACAGCCCGAATGGTGAAAGACCGACTCGACCGTGAGTTGATCGGAAACGTTTCGATAAAGATTCTCCCTTCGGAACGCCCTGATTCATGGATATTCCAGGGTCGAGGCGAGCTCCAACTTGCCGTGTTGGTCGAAACGATGCGGCGTGAGGGTTACGAACTAACCGTTGGCAAGCCTGAAGTAGTTACCAAAATGGTCGATGGAAAACTTCACGAGCCGATGGAGCGACTCGCAGTCGACATCGACGAAGATCACCTCGGCGCAGTGACTCAAATGCTCGCTCACCGAAAAGGCAAGATGACCAACATGGTGAACCACGGGCAAGGTCGAGTTCGAATGGACTTCGTCATTCCGGCTCGTGGACTTATTGGCTTCCACAATGAGTTCGTTGTTGAGACTCGAGGTGCCGGATTGGCACACCACGTTTTCGAGGGCTACGAGCGGTGGCACGGTGAAATGCGATCACGTCCAACAGGCAGTTTGATCGCTGATCGACGCGGAGCTGCAACCACCTACTCGCTGCTCAACATTCAAGAACGCGGGCATTTGTTCATCGCTCCCGGAACCGAGGTTTACGAGGGCATGATTATTGGTGAAAACCCTCGGCCTCAAGACATGGACGTGAACCCGGTCAAGGCCAAGAAAGCAACCAACATGCGAGCCGCTGGATCAGACCACACACAGCACCTGGACGCGCACAAAAAACTGTCGCTTGAACAGGCGCTTGAGTTCATCATGGACGACGAGTGTCTTGAGATCACCCCGACCAGTATTCGTGTCCGAAAGATGATCTTGAGCCAGCACGAACGTGGTCGTATCAAAGGTGCCAAGAAACACGCTGTCGAGGCGTAATTCGCCTGCTCTTACGCCCCTTACATAAAGGTGCTGCCTTCCAAAGGTATTGATTTGCCCTTGTTCAGCGTTCATGCTGAACTTTCGCAATCAAACTGAGTCGCTTATAGCGACTGATCCAGGAAGTCAGGGAACGCCGAATGCTCGAACGCTTTTTAGTACCGGAAAAAGATCGTGTTTACGTACAGCACGAGAAGATGCGAGAAGCGACGCGCATCATTTTCGAGAAGTGCGGGCAGTCACCTGAAGATGCGGCACTTTCTGCCGACGTTCTTATGACTTCGGACTTGCGAGGTTGCGAGTCACACGGTGTCTCGAACCAGCTCCGGGTATACGTTCAAATGTACGGCGATCAAGAGATCAACCCGACTCCGAATTTACAGGTCACGAGAGAAACAGATGTAACTGCGAACATCGACGGTGACGAAGGTCTAGGACTGCACGTCCTTCCGAAGGCCATGGAAATGGCTATCGAGAAGGCCGACAAGCACGGCATGGGCGCGGTCACCGTCCACAACTCCCGCCACATCGGTATGTTGGCCTACCACTCGATGATGCCGCTGGAACACGACATGATCGGTATCACCACGACGGCAGGGAATCCGCTCTCGATGGTTCCGACTCACGCAGGCGAAGTGAAGTTCGCCACAAACCCGTGGGCATGGGCGGCACCAGCTCGAAATGAAGCGCCGTTCGTGTTTGACGTTGCGACTACGCAGGTGGCTGGAAACAAGCTGCGACTGGCACAACGAATTGGCGCACCAATGGATCCTGCATGGGTTGCCGACTCCGAAGGCAGTCCAATCATGGAAGAAACCCCGCTTCCAGACGATTACATGATCCTGCCGTTCGGTGGAACACGTGAACAGGGCTCGCATAAGGGCTATGGATTCGCTGCCGCCTCAGAAATCATGTCGACGATTCTTTCGGGAATGGGTGCCGGGTTCCTGCTACCAATGAAGCCTCGAACGATTATGGGACACTACGTTCAGGCGATAAAGATCGATGGATTCACAGACCCTGAGAAGTTCAAGGATGACATGGACGACTTCCTGGGCGGGCTCAAGAACACCAAGCCGGCACCTGGGCACGATCGGGTGGTTTATGCAGGTTTGCCAGAAGCCGAAGAAATAGAAATCCGTAAGCGTGATGGGATTCCGTACCACCAGGAAGTTATTCGCTGGTTCGACTCGATCAAGGGCGAGCTAAACCTGGATTTCGAACTCGTCTAACTGAGCGAAATCAAAGCGACAGCGAACACGACCAGCGTTGCTGAAGATAGCTTCAGCAGCACGTCGCGTTTGGTGAACCGTTCGTAAATCACGCCCGGGGCGAGCCATGCACCGAGCACACTCATGCTGAAAACGAAGATAGGTCTTGCTCCACCCAGGGCTGATACCAACGCAACAGGTCCAATTCCGATTGCGTAGGTGATCAGCAAGTGACCGTTGAACGGCATGATTCCCTCTGCGAGGATGAGCCATGGCGCACGCTTGGGTTGCTTGAGGAATGCTCCGAGCCCGCGTAGCGAGCTGGGACGAGCGAACACCAACCACATCACCGAGAACAATCCTGTTCCTCGGAACGACACGATGTGCAAAGTTGATAGGTCGTCGACGATGCCTTTAGTAATGAGCTGAGAGCTTGCCATAAGCAAGGCTCCAACCGCGAGTAGCAAGAAAACCGGCTGGAACACGAATCCACCTGCTCCGCCAGCGTCAGACGCCTTTATCGAAGCAAGAACACTGCCTCCAACTGCGAGGAAAACCGCAGCCCACTGAGGAACGCTCAAGCTTTCGTTGAAAATTATCCAGGCAAGAAACGCCACGTAAATCGGCACGGTCTGCATTGCCGGAATCACGCGGGATGGATCCTCACGTTTCAACATCCAGAACATGAAAATCAGGCTGATGCCTTGTAGAAACCCGATTGACCACGCCTGGGCAAGAACTGTGAACTCGACTTCGCTTGGAAAGCTGAACAACAGGACTGTCAGACCAAACAATCCCTGACTGCCACCAACGAACAGGTTGAAGCTTGGGAGTTGGAGTTGGAATCCTGAGAGTACGCGTTTGTCTATCAGCGTGACTATCGAGAATATGAGTGGGTTGCCGAGGGCGGCGAGAATCCAGAGTTCCAACTGTTACTCGGCACTCCAGTGCTCGGTTCGCTGGAATCCCCTAAGCGTTTCGAGATATTCAGGGATAGTCAGTTCGGGCTTGAATGCGTCGATCACCTTGCTGGCCTTTTCGGCGTTGTTCGAAAGCAGGTCGATTACAGTGAAAGCGAGGGCTTTACCTGCGTCGATCACATCTAACTCCCAATCTGTAATCTCGAACTCGTCACTGTGCGTCCGACCGCTTGCACCGCCGACGTACGACTGCATTGCCGGCATGATCACAGAGACATCTCCCATGTCGGTCGACGACGTGCGGTGCGGCATCCTGCCTAGCCCTTCTTCTCCGACGAGTAACCGGGCTGAATCGTCGTAAATTTCCGACAACTCAGAATCGAATTTAGAAGGCATGTATCCCGGTGATGTACTAATTTCGACATCAGCACCAATAGTCATTGCGGCACCTTTGATAGCACGGTCGACTTTGCGTTCCGCATCTTTAATCGCGTCGATAGAGGCTGCTCGAATAAACATTTCCATCGTTACGTTTGCTGGAACCGACGAAACGGCTGCACCGCCACGAGTGATTATTGGGTGAATCCGGACGTGATGGTCATCCTGGAAAGTTTCGCGCAGCAACGCTATTCCCTGCATTGCGAGATTTGCGGCGTTCAGGGCGTTGATGCCGAGGTGAGGTTGTCCGCCAGCATGTGCTGAACGACCAATAAAACGGACCGTCTTTGCGACCATTCCGTTGTGACTTACACCGGGTCGCAGAGTCCGTGATTCAGTCGGAGAAATATGGGTTAGGAGTGAAATATCCACATCATCGAGTTCGCCAAGTTTGATGAACTCTTGCTTGCCCGCCATGAATTCGAGTTGACCTGACTCTCGCAATTCTTCACGGTACTCAATCTCAATGAACTCTTCGGCAGGAACAGCCATGAACGAGATCGAGCCGCAAAGTTCAGAGAGAACTTCAGGATTGGAAAGGCCCGTTGCTGCTGCAAGCATGTTTCCAATTTGAATGCAGTGGCCGCAAACGTGGGCTGCACCAGTTTTGGCATCGGCGTTGCGGTGTTCAGGGACGATCAGGGAATCAAGTTCGCCCATCACGGCGATATGAGGTCCAGGTTTGCCAGTTTCCACACGTGCGATCACACCTGTGATTGCAATGTTGTCGCGAGGAGCCAACCCAATCTCTTGAAAATAGTCGAATACTCGGTCAGCACTTCGGTATTCCCTGAAGCCGGATTCCGGCTCGTCCCAGATGTTCTGTGATAGCGCGACTAGCTGTTCGGATCGCTCGTCGATTGCAGCTGATGCGAGTGTGTTCGTACTGTTCATTTCAGGCATGGCGGGATTCTAGACTGAAAAATCCTGATGTCATACCGAATCCATCGAAGGATGGCGTTCTTCGGCATCCATTAATTTCGCTGAATTTCACCGGGATCATTTGGCTTATCAGCACGAGACAACTCGATCACATCTTTACCAAACTTTTCACAACCGGAACGTAATCTTGGTGTCAATAACTTGGTCTCCACGACTAGGGGAGAACACATTTAGTCGTTGGGGCAAAAGAAACGATGATCAAGAAGATTCCAGTACTAATAGCAGCGCTTGTAGCGGTTATCGCCCTCGTTGGGGTAACGGGTACCGCTTCGGCAAAAGGCAAAGATCGACAGCCAATCGCTTTCGATACTTCACTCGCCGTTGTGGCAATAAACGGGGTTGAGACGAACCCGAATTCGGGTTGGACCACGATAGACGAGGAAATTCTTCAGGGACTGGGGCTGATCAACGTTTCTGCGGGTCCTGCTGAGTTGAACGGTCTTATCTTGACCGGTCGACAGAGCACCAAGGAACAGTTCACTTCAGAGTTCTTGCCAATCGCTAACGTCAAGCGAGGTAAGGCAAAAGGCCAGTTCCAACTTTCTAACCTGGCAGGGGAAGTTCAGGTCAACGGAAAGTACAAAATGAAGGTATCTAGCACCGACGCATGCCAGATCTACGGTGAAGGCAAGTGGAAGTCGAAGGCCAAGAACTCGATCATCGACGGCAAGGGCGAGATCACGGTTTGCACGAACTTTGTTGTGACCGGTGAAGGACCGCTTGGTGGTTTCTTCCTGACCCAGGTTTCTGTCACGGTTAACGCAGCACTAGTCGACTAAATATAAGCTTCCTCAAGCTTCAACTCCCTGCCTCTCCAATGGTCATCCTCAGGCAGGGAGTTGGTGTTTAATGGCGTTGGCCGGGTTCCCCTTCCGGACTGGAAGGGGTCAGGGGTAGGAGAATCAAAGCTGACTCCCGATTCATCGGGATGACCGCTATATCACCCCACCACTTTTCTTGTCATCCTGAGGCACTCGAAGGATCAGCGTTTACTGACTGCCAACATTGACCAGAGTCTTACGTCGTCCGGAGGTCCTTCCACTACGGTCGGGACGCGTTGCCAAGTCATTCTGAGCGAACCACTCACCCCCGCGCTACCTGCCACGGCTTCGCAAGAATTTGTTCGAACTGGTCTGGATCGATATCCACACCAAGCCCCGGTCCTTCCGGGGTCGCAACGTAGCCTTCGTCATCCAGAACAAACGGATCAGCGAAGTAACCTCGACCAATTACCGTCTTTCCATCCACACGTGAGTCGTTAACTTCGTTGTGCTCTTGCACGAGGAAGTTGGTAGTGCACGCGTCAACCTGAATCGATGCGGCAATTGCCAATGGACTTAGTGGACAGTGAATCGCTAGCTTGGCGTAGGCAGCCTCGCCAATTACGGCGATTTTCTTACATTCGGTTATTCCACCGGCATGAGCAAGATCGGGCTGCATTACAGAAATAAGTCCCTTGCTAAGGGCATCGAAGAACACCCACTTGCCCATCCACCGCTCACCGGCAGCAATCGTCGCTTCAGTTCCGGCTATGACCTGCTCCAGGGCATCGACACGTTCGACCGGCATTGGCTCTTCTATGAAAAGAGGACGGTGCGGTTCGAGCGCTTTTATCAGTTGGCGTCCGATAGCCGGATTTGGATTGTGAATATCTATCGCCACATCTACGCCAGGCCCTGCACCTTCTTTGGCGGCGGCGAATCGTTCTGCAAGCCCGTCGATCTGCGAAACGGCTTCTAAGCCTTCACCTGGACCAACGTGAACCTTCAGTGCTCGGAATCCCCACTCCTCAACGAGTATGCGAGCAGCTTCTTTGTACGTTTCAGGTTCGTTCTCTTTAAACGACGCGTTTGAAGTTCGACCCGACGCATATGTGTCTCCAGGTTCGACGGTCCATGGCAGTTGACCGCCTGTTGCGCGGTACATCTTTATTCGATCGTGAACCTTTCCACCGAGCATTTGATAGACGGGAACTCCGGCAGCTTTTCCTGCGATGTCCCAAAGAGCCATATCGACTCCGCTGATCGCCGACATTTTCACCGGACCGCCAAAATAACCGTTGCCTGACTCGTACATCACCTTCCACAACTTTTCGACCTGGGTCGGGTCCTGTCCGATCAAGAACGGTTCAAGGCGGTGTACCTCGGCAATCACCGTGTCTGGATGGTTTTCGAGGTAAGGCTCGCCCCATCCGCAAATCTCGGTGTCGGTGTGGATCTTCAGCCAAACCCAGCTCGGCGGAACCTTGATCAGTTCGAGTTTCGTGATTTTCATCATGTGGAGTTCTCGTTGGTGATTGAACGACTCATGGGAGAGGCACACAGTATGCGACGAATAGGACAGCGAAACCTCGTGAATTTCTTGAATTCAGCTTGAATTCGCACTAACGACCCGGATGTAACCCAGAAAATTCACACTCTAAGAGCATGAAAATCGGAACCGTCAAACATGTAGATCTCCCTGTTTCACAAATCGTTATGGGAACCCTGTTTGCGCAGGAGCTTGATCGTGCTGCGCCAGTTTTTGATGAGTATGTTGTGCAAAGCGGAAACACGTTCGATACGGCGCATCATTACGGGAGCGCCGAGTCTGTTTTTGGCGAATGGCTTGATGCCAACGGCGACAGGTCGGAGACCGTCATAATCACAAAGGGCGCTCACACGCCCAACTGTTACCCAGAAGCAGTGACGGAGCAACTTTTTGAATCACTGGATCGACTAAACACCGATTTCATCGATATCTATTTCCTACACAGAGACAACCCTGATGTGCCGGTTGGCGAATTTGTGGACGTCTTGACTGAGCACAACGAAGCTGGTCGAATCCGAGCATTCGGTGGCTCCAACTGGAGTCTCGAACGAGTTGATGAAGCCAATGCGTACGCGACTCGGGAAGGCAAAGCCGGATTCACCGTGTTGAGCAACCACGCCAGCCTCGCCCGAATGATCGAACCGCCATGGAGCGGATGCCTTGCAGTATCCGACTCCGAATCAAAACGGTGGCTCAACGAGAACCAAATGCCCTTGTTCCCGTGGTCTTCTCAGGCGAGGGGATTCTTCGTAGAAGGTCGTTCCCATCCGGATGACGAATCAGATCCAGAACTGGTCAGGTGCTGGTACAGCGATGACAATTTTGAGCGGCTTAGAAGGGTTGAATCACTCGCCAAAAAACTGGGAGTCAAAAACGTAACTGTGGCTCTGGCCTATCTGCTGAACCAGCCAACTCCGACATTCCCAATAGTCGGACCGGTCAATGTCGAAGAAACACGAAGCTCGCTTGCTGCACTGGACATCGAACTTACGGACGCAGAGGTGCGTTGGCTAAACCTCGAGGATTGAGCGTGGTTCTACCAACCAGGCTTATCGAGAACTCGTCCCGCTACTACTGACAACTTTGCTGTCATCTCAGGGTCTCGGTGAACTGGAGCCGTTGCGATCGCGTGTTCCAGAGAAGTGTGAGCGCCTGATTCGAACGGGGCTTCCAAGGCCCCCAGCTTAGGAACGATCGCGGAAACTAACTCTTTCGCATGAACGGTGTTTCCATGCAGAACTTCGAGGATTGAAGCCGTACTTACGTCATCGTGTTCGTCGTGCCAACAGTCGTAGTCTGTGACCATCGCCACGGTTGCATAAGCGAGCTCAGCTTCGCGGGCTAACTTCGCCTCTGGCATGTTAGTCATGCCGATCACATCGCAACCCAGGCTTCGGTACCACTCCGACTCCGCACGACTAGAGAACTGCGGTCCTTCCATCACCACGTACGTCCCACCAACGGAATAGGAGAGCCCTAGCTCTTTTGCCGACTCGGCAATTACCTCGCCAATAGTCGAGCAAACTGGATCTGCCATTGACACGTGAGCAACGAAGCCTGTGCCGAAGAACGATTTTTCACGAGCAAAAGTTCGATCAATGTACTGATCGACAATCACGAAATCACCGGGTTTGTGTTCTTCTTTGAGCGATCCAACAGCTGAGAAAGAAACGACGCGGTCGACGCCGGCGCGTTTTAGAGCCTCGATGTTCGCTCGGTAGTTGATCTCGGTTGGCGGAATCTTGTGCCCACGCCCGTGCCGGGGGAGAAAAACAAGACGGTGTCCTTGGTAGGTCCCGATCAGTAGATCATCAGACGGTTCTCCGAACGCCGATTCCACTTTCACCCACTGGGCATCTTCGAAACCATCTATGTCGTACAGACCAGTTCCGCCGATGATCCCAATGGCGTTTTGAGTTTTCTCCATCCAGACTCAACCCCCGGAGGTGTAAAAATATATTTGTCGCGTTCAATGATTAGACCTGTCAGACTATACAAAGTCCGGCTGGAACCTGTGGCAAATCCTAGTTCGTTCGCGACAATGTAACGCCTTCAATAAATGCCGGGGTGGCGGAATGGCAGACGCAGCGGGCTTAAACCCCGCGGCCAGTAACATGGCGTGTGGGTTCGAGTCCCACCCTCGGTACCAGTAGATTTTGTGACCGGGCGGACATACGTCCTTGGGTCACGCATCGCAGTCTCCTATCCCTAACCTTTTCCTATCCGGCAAGAGAAGCGGGCGTGACTTCGTCACTTGGTCGCGTCGTCGCAGTCTCCCCCTCTAACTCCCCCAGTCCGGGGGAGGACGGTTAACTCCGGGCGGACTTATGTCCTTGGGTCACGCGTCCCAGTCTCCTATACCTAACTCGTTCACCCCGTCCGAGGGCCTGACTCTTAACGCGATAAGCCCCGGACTCTTTCGAGCCCGGGGCTTATCATGACTTTTCGTCGTTCCTAAGCCGCCTGAGCAGCCTGTCGGTATCTAGCTAGCAACTCATGCCGTTCTTGTTTTTCGGCTTTAGTAGTAGCTGTGCATGTGCGTTGTTGGACGCACACTTCACAGGGGCTACCTGAGTTTGCTGTTCCAGATTTGGTGAATTCGGTCACCTTGTCCGGGTATGCAGTTTTCGAGCTTTCATTTCGCAATGAGTACCCCTTTTAAGCTGCTGCCTGGTACGAGTTGTCCGTATCTCCATCCTTAGCGACTGCTGAGGTCAATTCCTTTGCAAGGTCGTCGAGAGTTTGTGCTGAAGCAATCAGTTCTTCGATCTGAGCGTTCATCTCTTCAGCAGATGCGGACATCTCTTCGGAGTTGGCGCTGTTCTCTTCGGCGATTGCTGCCACGGCGTCGAGCGACTTGTTTACTTCCTGACTTGTTGCATCCATCTGCTCTGCGGCTGCGGAGCTTTCCTGGGTGCTCTGGTTCACACCGTCGATAACTTCAACCATTTCGGTTGAGGCAGACTGAACGGAGTTTGCACGGTCAGCGATTGTCTCGATCTGTCCAGTAACGGACTGAACTGACTGGAGGATCTGCGTGAGAGCCTCTCCAGCTTCGGCAGTGAGTTCTGTTCCCTTGGTAACTTCCTGGGTCCCAGATTCGGCAGCCGAAACGGACTCTTCTACACCTTGCTGAACGCCTTCGATAAGTCCGGCGATTTCAGAAGTAGCGCTGGTAACACGCTCGGCAAGCTGTCGAACTTCGTCAGCAACAACTGCGAATCCACGACCTTGCTCACCGGCTCGTGCAGCCTCGATAGCAGCGTTGAGAGCGAGGAGGTTGGTCTGGGCAGCAATATCGTCAATAACTGAGACGATCTTGCCAATTTCTGCAGACTGAACACCAAGCTTCTGAATCTTCTCACCAACTGACTCAACAGCGGCGGAGATTCGGTTCATACCATCAACGGTTCGGTTGACGGTGTCTGCACCCTTCTCAGCAGCGCCCTTGGCGGACTGAGAATCTTCAAGAGCATTCTTCGCACTCTCGGAAACTTCGTCGGCGAGCTGCGAAACGTTGTTCACAATGGTGCTCGCGTTGTTGACGGAAACAGTCTGAGTCTTAGTGCCTTCGCTGATCTTCTGGATCGCAGCGTTGAGCTGTTGCATGGCGTTGGCAGTGGTCTGAACGTTATCTGCCTGATTGGTTGCGCCTGCAGCAATTTCCTGGCTTGCGCTGGCAATGTGCTGAGTTGCGGTACCTGCCTGCTCGGCTGTGTGAGACATGTCAGAGCTAGCTTCTGCAACAGACTTAGCTGCAACAGTGACCTGATCAACAACAGTCTGGATCTGGTCCATGAGACCTTGGACGTACTTGTCCATAATGATCGCCTGGTCGAAAGACATAAGGTTCGACAGGGCAGTCATGATTTTGTTTGCCGAAGTGGTGCTAAAGCGGAGCTGCTTCCTCATCATTGGGAAGAAAATCTTCTCGTACAGTCGGTACGAAGAGATGTACCACTGAGGTGTGACACCGATGTCTGCGTGGCGCTCACCGATCAGCTGTCGGTACTTTATGTACGACTCGTCCGGGTAGCCGCTAAACCAGCCAAGCATGTATCCGGCCTGTGCACGCTCGAGCGTAGAGCGGACTGAACCGTAGTTCTCCACGATCGCTCGGAACTCTGGGTTCTCAAACTGCGGGTCGTAGAATTTGCGTGCAAATTCTTCTTGCACTTTTTCCGCCCATGGCTTTAGCTTCTGCAGAGCCTGGGCGTCTTCCTGAGTAAAACCGAGGTAGTCGAGTCGACTTCGGTATTCACTCATGTTCACGGTCCCGGTCGCGGAACCTCGCGTATCACTCATTATTTACCCCCAAATGCGATCCGTCTGATCGCTCCTTGGTCTCTCTGGCACTTAGCCGTAAAAGAAACAGATTGATCAAGGGGGCTGACGAGTTTTGCGTCTTGTGTCCCGCCTGCCCCTAGACCTGACCTAAGTAGATTCGCACTCATGCTTTCTAAGTAGATAGGGGCATACGCGCTAATTGGGTCGAGGTATCTACAACACCAGCCCTATTCATTCGCGCCTGTGGAAAACACGTACCGCGCCACAAACTTAATTGGTGCAATTGGCGCGAGGGGTATTTAAAGGCTGTGGGCTGGTTAAACGCCTACGGATTTCTTCAAATCGGTTAGGATGGCGTTCAGTTCATCCTGACTACCGGCTTCGGCGTACAACCTCAAAAGAGGTTCCGTGCCGGACATTCGGACCACCGCCCATGATCCACCAGCAAGGTTGACACGAACACCGTCCTGTCGATCGATGCTTTCGACAGTTAGTCCGCCAATAGAACTCGGAGAAAGTCCCGCTACAGCGTTGGTGATGTTCTCTCGCTCCGAGTTTTGGTACGACTGATCATCTCTTCGGAATGTATGGAATCCGACACTGTCGTGGAGTTGCGAAAGTAACTGAGATGGCGATTTGCCGCTCATGACCATCGCTTCCAGGAACAGCAGTCCTGAAAGTGATCCGTCTCGTTCCGGTACATGACCCTTAAATGCGTAACCGCCACTTTCCTCTCCACCCATCGAACACCCGTTGTCGAGCATTGTTGGCCCAACGTACTTAAACCCAACTGGTGTGCGATAAACCGGTGCCCCGTACTTCGCAGATAGCTTGTCGACCATCGAAGACATTGTGATTGTGCATGCGACGCCACCGGTTTCTTTACGGCGTCCCATGAAGTGATCGGTGAGGAGTGAGAAGACCTCAAGCGTCGAAAAATATTTGCCGTGTTCGTCGACGATGCCTACCCGGTCAGCATCACCATCAAGGGCAATACCTACGTCTGCCCCGTGTTCGACAACAGCAGCGGAAAGCGGTTTGACGTTGTGTTCGATTGGTTCGGGCTGGTTCATGCCCGGGAACGAAGGGTCTGGGTTTGAGCGAATCTCGATGACTTCGATAGAGCCACCGTTTAGCACTGCTGGAATGATGCCGGCACCACTTCCGTGCATGGCATCGACAACTATTTTGAGTTTTGACGCCTTGATTGGAGCAAGTTCGATAACTCGGTCTAACTGCGCGAGGTAAGGAGGTATGACTTCGAATGTTTTCGAGCTTCCCTCCTCGCCAGAAGACGGAGCATTTGCCGTACCGTCCAGAACATTGGCTAGATGAGATTCGATCTTCGCTACTTCCTCGGGAGGGGCAGAACCGCCGGCAGACGATTTGACCTTGAAGCCGTTCCACTCGGGTGGGTTGTGTGACGCTGTGATCATCACACCAATAGCGGCGTCGTGATCAACTACAGAGAAGCTGCAAGCAGGCGTAGGTGCAGGGACATCGAATACCTGGGTATCGATCCCATAGCCGTTGATTTCTTCTGCAACCGCGGCGGCGAATCTGTCGGAACCGAACCGGGTGTCATACCCGACAACCACTCCGCGGGATGCCCCGCCATTTTGTAGTAGGTGAAGAGAAACAGCTCTCGCGCACGCGCGTACGTTTTCAAAAGTGAACTCGTCGGCGATGATCGCCCTCCAACCATCGGTTCCAAAACTGATCTGGGGGCGACTCATCGCTGATTCCTCGAGTACGTGTGCTGTGTTATTAGCCTTTTAGGGCTTCTACCTTGTTCAACTCTTCCCACGGCAAGTTCAGGTCTTCACGACCGAAGTGTCCGTAAGCAGCTGTCTGCTGGTAGATCGGTCGACGCAGGTTAAAGTTGTCGATGATCGCCTGAGGGCGAAGATCGAAGTGCTTCTTTACTAGCTCAACAATTTCGCTTTCGGCGATTTTGCCAGTTCCCTTGGTGTCGACCTGAATCGAAATAGGAGTTGAAACTCCAATGGCGTAGGAAACCTGAACCTCTGCGCGGTCAGCCAGACCTGCAGCTACGAGGTTCTTAGCTACCCATCGAGCGGCGTATGCTCCTGATCGGTCAACCTTCGTCGGGTCCTTGCCGGAGAACGCACCACCACCATGTCGTGCGCTTCCGCCGTAGGTGTCGACGATGATCTTTCGACCAGTTAGACCAGCGTCACCTACCGGACCACCAATTACGAATCGACCGGACGGGTTGATGTAGTACTTGGTATCTGCGTCTAACAGGTCTGCCGGAATGACTTCGCGGATAACGTGTTGCTGGATGTCAGCAGCGATCTTTTCGTTGGTTACGTCTGGATCGTGCTGGACTGAAATAACAACCGTGTCGACTCGAACGGGCTTGTGGTCTTCCGTGTATTCGATAGTTACCTGGCTCTTCGAGTCGGGGCGCAGGTAATCGACCGTTCCGTTCCGACGGACATCTGTCATTCGCTTGGTCAAACGGTGGGCCAGCGAAATAGGGAGAGGCATGAGTTCAGGGGTTTCGTTGGATGCGTATCCAATCATCATTCCCTGGTCACCAGCTCCAACTTCGTCGGCACTGGCTTCGCCACGGACTTCAAGTGCTTCCGTAACACCGGCTGAAATATCTGAAGACTGCTCGTCGAGCGCGATCAAGACCGAACATCCATCGCAATCGAAGCCGTAAGCAGGGTCGTCGTATCCGATCTTTCGAATGGTGTCGCGAACGATGCCACGAATGTCGACATCTGCCTGTGTTGTGATTTCACCGAACACGAGAACCAGTCCGGTTGTAACAGACGTTTCGCATGCCACTCGGCTCATCGGGTCTTGTGAGAGGAGAGCGTCGAGCACACCGTCAGAAATCTGGTCGGCCATCTTGTCTGGATGACCTTCGGAAACCGATTCCGAGG
>CAYYMP010000049.1:0-14529 GCA_964472915.1 uncultured Dehalococcoidales bacterium
TCGACGAGGTCACAGGTTCAAGTCCTGTACCGCCCACCAATTTAGACGAGTCGGTAAATATGCCATCAAAGTCGCACATACTTATGCTCCCAACCCTCGAATTGGTTGAGCGCGACATTACGGAGTGCAGCCCGTCTGACGGGCGCGACACGTTGACTACGTAGGCACGCTGCCTGTTTCCTGGCGGTGTGCCGAATCACTAGCGACAAAGACGCCCTATCAGCGCGTCTCGACCTTTTGATATCGACCAGACGTGTCGAACCGACGGAGCCAGTTCAAATGGCAAAATTCAAAGATCTATCCCCTGCTGAACAAAGCCAGTACCGCGACAACATGCGTCATTCAGCAGCGCACGTGCTCGCAGAAGCGGTGCTAACGCTATTTCCAGATGCACAACTGACGATCGGTCCCCCGATTGAAGACGGTTTTTACTACGACTTCGCGGTCGAAAACCCGTTCACTCCCGATGATCTCAAGAAGATCGAGAAGGAAATGCAACGGTCGATCAAGTCGAATACTGACTTCGTTGAACGTGAAGTGACGCGCGATGAAGCGCTTGAGCTTGTCAAAGACAATCAGTACAAAGTTGAGATTCTCCAGGGAATTCCAGCAGACGAAAAAGTAACGTTCTGTAGCCACTCAGACGGAGAGTTCGAAGACCTCTGTCGTGGTGGTCACATGGAACGCACGGGCGACATTCGCGCGTTCAAGCTCCTCTCCACTGCCGGTGCCTACTGGCGCGGGGATGAGAACAATCCCATGCTCCAGAGAATTTATGGCACGGCATGGGAGTCACGAGATGCTCAGAAGGACTACCTGAGACGTCGGGAAGAAGCCGAAAAGCGCGACCACCGTAAGCTGGGTCGCCAACTCGGACTGTTCTTCTTCGATCCAATTGCCCCTGCCAGCCCGTTCTTTCTTCCGAAGGGCGCGGTTGTGATGAACAGCCTGATCGACTACGTGAAAGAGCTGTACGGCAAGTATGGATACGACGAAGTGATGACTCCTCAAATCTTCAACACAGATTTGTGGAGGAAGTCTGGTCACCTTGAAGCGTATTCAGAAAACATGTATTTCGTGGACGTCGACGAGCGCGAGTTCGGTGTAAAACCAATGAACTGCCCTGCGGCGGCAATGCTCTACCAGGCTGACTCACACAGTTACCGCGATCTTCCAATGCGAATGGCAGACTTTGGAAGACTGCACCGTAATGAACGTTCCGGGGTAACGCACGGTCTGACGCGGGTTCGTTCATTCGTTCAGGACGACGCTCATATCTTCTGTACGGTCGACCAAATAGGGCAAGAGATCAACTCGTTCCTCGCCATGTTGCAAGAGGCGTACAACACACTCGGATTCGATAACTACCGCTTTGAGCTGTCGCTCCGACCAGAAAAACGCGTCGGCTCTGAAGAAATGTGGGACAAGGCGGAAGCAGTCCTCACCGAACTGTTGGACGCATCAGGTCACGAATACACGGCTGAATCAGGCGAAGGCGCGTTCTACGGACCAAAGATCGACATCTTTATTCCCGATGCCATTGGACGTGACTGGCAGCTGGGCACGGTTCAGCTCGACTTCTCGCTGCCAGAGCGATTTGATCTGGAATACGCGGCTGAAGACGGTACTCGACAACGACCTGTCGTTGTCCATCGCGCCATGTACGGTTCACTCGAACGATTCCTCGGAGTTCTTATTGAGCATCATGCCGGCGCATTACCGCTATGGATGTCGCCGGTTCAAGCAGTTCTGGTTCCGATTGCAGACCGCCATATCGACTTCTGTTATGAAGTTCTCACTGAACTAAAGAACGTCGGCATTAGAGCTCGCGTTGACGATTCCAATGACCGGATGAACGCCAAGATCCGACAAGCTCAACTTCAGAAAGTGCCTTACATGCTGGTCGCTGGTGATCGAGAAATCGAAGGCGGAGCTGTGGCTGTTCGAACACGTACAGGTGATGACCTTGGTGCAATTGTGGTTGCCGACGTTGTTGAAAAACTTCGCACAGAAATCGCAGAACGAGCATAGAACGCTCAGTAACTCATTTCTGAGCATCCGGCGCAGTAGGCATTTCTATTTGACGGTCTAATGCGCCGGGCGTAGCCTTGATTAGTTAGAAACAACTCAAAAACTACCTATAGAGCCTTCAATACGCGCCGAAGTTCGCGATACTCGTATCAACGGAGATTCACACTTCGTGCCATCTGCACGAACGAACGAACGGACCAGTAACCCCAAATGACGAATGAAGAAATAACGCTACATCGCGGCCTTCAAGGCGTTTACTTCGACCGTAGCGCAACGACCTACATCGACGGTAAGCAGGGAATCCTCGAATACCGGGGTTACAACATCAACGATCTCGCCGAGCACTCAACGTTCGAAGAGACCGCATATCTTCTTATTCATGGCAAACTGCCTAACCAGTCCGAGCTTGACGCATTCGACGCTGAGCTAAAGGCTGCTCGTGAACTGCCTGAGCAGGTATTTGATGTAATCGACATCGTCAAGGACTCGCACCCGATGGATGCGCTGCGAACCGCAGTATCTGCGCTCGCTTCGTTCGACGAAGATCGAGAAGACAATTCTGCCGAGGCGACTATCCGCAAGGGCGTTCGTCTCACGTCACAGGTTCCTTCGATCGTCATGGCGCATCACAACATCCGCCAGGGCAAGGACCCAATCAAGCCAAGCAGCACGCTCAACCATGCAGGTAACTTCCTGTACATGTTGAACGGTGACGAGCCGAGCCAAGAGGCGATGGAGTTGATGGACAAGGACTTTGTCCTTCACGCTGATCACGGTTCCAACGCTTCTGCATTTACGGCGCGGGTTGTTGCAGGAACAAGCGCAGATCTTCACGGTGCAGTAACGGCTGGTATTGCTGCTCTTTCTGGGCCTTCACACGGTGGAGCTGCCGAGAACGTCATGCAAATGGCGCGAGAAATCGGTAAGCCAGAAAACGCTGCCGACTACGTTCAGAACCTCCTATCGAACCGACAGCGAGTAATGGGCTTTGGTCACCGGGTATACAAGGCGGAAGACCCACGAGCTGGTCACCTCCGAGAAGGTGTAAAGCGACTCAGCGAGGAGATGGGACAGCCAGAGTGGTACCAGATCCTTGAAGCAGTTGTGGACGCAATGAAGCCGTACGCGCGACGAGGAATTCACGTCAACGTCGACTTTTTCGCTGGTGTTATCTACTACCTCAACGGTGTTCCACAGGACCTGTTCGTACCGATCTTTGCGGTTGGGCGAATTCCTGGCTGGACCATCCAGGTCGTCGAGCAGTTCGAGCACAACATCCTGATTCGACCGCTTCTCCAATACACAGGCGATCACGCGGTCGAGTACGTTCCGATCGCAGAGCGAGAGTAATAACTCGACTCAAGAGATCGATAATTGGGTGCCTTTCGGCACCCTTTTTGATTAATGCACAATGTGTTGCGTATGAACGGTAACTCCACACATTCTCCGCTCGAGCAGAAGCTGATCGACCACATTTCGCAGTTTGGTCCGATCACGTTTGACTCGTTCATGGAGACGGCTCTATATGATCCCGATTCCGGTTACTACCCGACCCGCCGTAGAGCACCTGGAGCAACGCCTGTAGGAGTCGTTGGAGATTACTTCACGAGTCCAGTCACCCATCCGGCTTTCGGAGCTTTGATTGCCCTACAGCTGGAAGAGATGTGGAGAAAGCTGGAAAGTCCAGACGAATTCACAGTTCTGGAAATGGGAGCAGGTGACGGAACACTCGCTGCCGATGTAATCGAGTACACCAAAAAAGAACTTCCAGAGTTCGCGGAAGCAATGAATTACATTGCTTCCGATCTAGCACCAGAAGAAAACTCAGCGATTGTTCACCACAGCTCCGAGTTGCCGAGAGGAATCACTGGCTGCGTTCTAAGTAATGAGTTGATCGACGCCTTCCCTGTCAGCCGATTTCAGATCGTTCGCGGCCAGGTGCTGGAAATATATGTCGACTGGGACGGATCAAAATTCATTGAAGTTCTACGTGATCCATCTGACCCAGAGTTAGAAGCGAGGGTGGCTGCCTTTGCTCACAAACTTGCAGATGGGTACCGAGGGGAAGTTAACCTCCGCATCGGTTACTGGGCGGACGTTGTTTCTGATGTTCTCGACAATGGATTTGTACTGACGATCGACTACGGATTTGATCGTCAGGAGTTGTATAAGCCAGAGCGAGTCGAAGGATCGCTACGGTGCTACTACCAGCATACTCTCAGCCAGAATCCACTCGGACGGGTTGGAAAACAAGATATTACGTCGCACGTTGATTTCACAGCGGTCGATCACGCTTTGCTTGTTGACGGTTTATCTAAAGTCGGCCGGGTGTCGCAATCAGAGTTCCTTGAAAATATCGGGATTAACAAGTTCTTCGATGATCCAGGTCTGCTGGTACAACGAAAATCTGAACTCGAGGAGGAATTCGCTGGCTTAGGTTCCCTCGTCTCACCCGAAGGCTTTGGTGGATTCCAGGTAGTAGTTCACTCCACGACGGATCAGATCGAACTGACTGGAGTAAACGGTGGAGAGGCTCTTTCCGAAGGGCATAAGGCACCGCTACTAAACAGCTCTTCAGTACCGCACTCCAGGCTTCTCAGGGCAAGCGGACCATTCAGTGGGCAGCAGGTTCAGCAAATGCCAACCTGGGAGCAGCTGTTTAGTGACGAGCCTTAACCGCTCTTGCCTCGATTTCGACTACGACTTCTGGCCGACCCAATACGGGAACTCCGATAGCCGAACAGGCGACCGATTCGGTGTCGAGCACTTCTTCGAGAGACTCGATAGCCTCTGCTAGCTTTTCCAGTCCGCCAACCACGTACGTGCGGGTGTGCACCAAGTCATCCCATTTGAGTCCGAGCTTTTCAATCGCCCATCGAACAATTTCTAACGTGTCGGCAACCTGAGGTCCGACCTCGTACGGGTGCTGGACAGTTTCACCCGGAATGATCGAAGTGGTACCGGCAACGTAGACGACTTCACCTTCGTCGACGCGCACAGCGCGGCAGTAGTTGTGCTCCACCTCGAACGTTCTTCCAGTCCGTAGGTTGGTTCTGTTACCACCGGCGTTTTTTACCGCCTCAAGCTCAAAAACGAAGTGATGATCAGGGTCACCTGCGCCGTTAACGGCAATTCCGGCTGAGGTTGGTATTGAGTCTTTCTTGAAATCGAGCCATTCTGGCGGATCTGCTTCGAACTGAGTGTCGTGACGCATGAAATGACGGGTCGACACTATGTCACCGGCACCCATTCCGACCTCTCTGAGCATCGCAGAAGCCTGCTCAACAGCTTGAACTACTTGAGAGTCACGGGAACCTACTGGATCACCTCGCTGACCAGCGAGCCAAAGTTCTTCGTCAACCAAAACAGCAGCGGAACTGGAAGATTCGATATCTGCACCGAACCTTGTCGAGGAAGCGCCGCTTCCGACCATCACCTCGAGTTCTACTGAGACAGCGGCATCGCCCGGTAAGCAGTCGATCTGGATGATGCTGAGCGTGGGACCTGGATGCGGAAATACAACGCCGTGAACTGATTTCAAAAGCGTTTCTGCGTCATTCCCGTCAGGTGATGTATGCCAGATTCGTGTTCGGACAACATCGCTCAGTGAGAATCCGTTGGCGTGAGCCATTTCAGCGATCAGTTGAAATACACGATGAGATTCGGATTCGATGCCACCGGTTCGATCAGAAACGATTCCAGAAGTAAAAATGCGATCTCCAACTCTCGTCGCTGCAGGAGCACCTGCTGGTAGTGGGGTTGTCGATCTGAGTGTGAATTTGCCTTTGTCAGACATAAAAAACCGCCAGGAAACCGGTACATTTGGACTAGCTGACCAAATCCTATCCGACATGCTCACGGGGAACGTGAAACCGGGGTGAGAATTGAGCGACTCCAACGACAACCTGAAACGAACATCGTTACACCAGATCCACGTCGATTCAGGTGCTCGAATGGTCCCCTTCGGCGGTTGGGACATGCCGGTTCAATATTCAGATGGAATCATCGCCGAGGTGAAGTCCGTACGGAATTCAGCCGGAATGTTCGATGTATCTCATATGGGGCGCCTGTACTTCGAAGGTCCAGAGTCAGCATATTTCCTGGGGACCATTCTTTCCACCAACATTCCCGCGCTAAAAATCGGACGAGGTAAGTACCACTTCATTTGTAACACCGCAGGTGGTGTCATCGACGACGCAATGGTGTACCGGGTAGCTGAAGAAAAATATCTGCTAGTCGTGAACGCCGGTAACTACGACGTCGATCTCGAATGGATCACCCCGAGGCTTGAATCCGCTTCCGATGTGACCATGACCGATGTCACAAGCGACACTGCAATGGTTGCGGTTCAAGGACCAAGAGCAGTCGAGACGCTCGACAATCTGACCGGTGGCGAAGCTTCAGGCATTCGTAGATTCAGGGTTGGACAAGCTGAACTACTTGGTGAAAGTGCAACGTTGTGTCGAACTGGATATACAGGCGAAGATGGACTCGAAGTAATCGTGCCCGCGGGCAAAGCGGAAGAACTCTGGACATCCCTGAAATCCGCAGGAGTGGATGAATGCGGATTAGGTTCGAGAGATGTTTTACGTCTTGAAGCTGGATTGCCACTGCACGGCAACGATCTATCCATTGAAACAAATCCGTTTGAGGCTGGATTTGGACGCTTCGCTTATTTTGAAGGCGAAAACTATGTTGCGGCTCCCGCCCTAAAAGGGTTCTCGGAATCAGAACCAACGCGTCGATTAGTCGGCCTCAAAATGGTCGGACGTGGTATCCCAAGAACAGGCCTAAGCATCCTCTCAGCCACCGATCCAGAGAAGAAGATTGGAGAGGTGACTTCAGGTACTCACTCACCTACTGTTGACGCTGCAATTGGCTTGGGCTACGTTGATCAAAACTCAACTGAAGTAGGCACTCGGATCTTGATCGACGTTCGTGGGCGGCAGGTTGAAGCCGAAGTAGTTGAACTACCGTTCTATCGACGCCAGTAATCGATCGAGAAATAAACAAGGATCGCCACAAATATGTACCCGGATGACCTCAAGTATTCGAAAGAACATGAATGGGTTCGCGTCGATGGCAATATCGCGGAAGTGGGAATTACCGTTTTCGCACAGGAATCGCTTGGTGATGTCGTGTTCGTCGAGCTCCCTACAGCTGGTAGTGAAGTAAACCAGTTCGAGAAGTTCGGTGAGATCGAGTCGGTGAAGGCGGTTAGCGATCTGTTCTCACCGGTGGGCGGAAAGATCGTCGAAGTAAACGAAGCTACGACAGATTCTCCTGAAGTTGTGAACGAAGAACCATACGGATCAGGCTGGTTGATCAAGGTCGAGTTATCCGACATGGGTCAACTCGACGAGTTGATGGACTCGGAAACGTACCAGTCCACACTCGACTAATTTCAAGAAACTTGGAGACCAGATAAACACCTGATGGCAAGTACGGTCGAAACTCAAGCAAACCACCCCTACATACCCGCAACAGAATCTGAACGAGCCGAAATGCTGGCAGCCATCGGCGTCGATTCTCTGGATGACCTCATTGGTGACATCCCGGTCGAACACCGTCATCCAAGTCTGAATCTGGAACGCGGTCTTTCTGAACAAGAACTGACCGAGGTATTCAGTCGGATTGCTTCGGAAAACGCATCCTCAAGTAACGGTTACATTTCGTTCCTTGGAGCGGGGGCGTACGACCACTACATTCCATCCACGGTCAAATCGATACTCCAACGCGGCGAGTTTGTGACTGCCTACACTCCTTACCAGCCAGAGGCAGCGCAAGGCACCCTGCAGGTCGGGTTTGAGTTTCAGACCGCTATTTGCCAGCTAACTGGAATGGAAGTTGCCAACGCTGGTATGTACGACGGTCCAACAGCGTTTGCTGAAGCATGCCTTATGGCAGCTCGGATCACTCGCCGCACAAAAGTCGGTGTGCTGAACACGACCGATTCGCGACTACCGGATACTCTCGCCGCCTATTCCCGTTACCAGGGCATTGAGATTGTTGAGATTGAATCGGGTGCTACGTCTATTCCAGACGATCTGGCATGTGTAGGAATTCAGAGCCCCAACTTCTTTGGAGTGATCGAAGATGTTGAGCGTTTGACGAACCTTGCTCACGATTCTGGAGCACTCTCAGTCGTGCACGTGAACCCAACTGCGCTTGGCATGTTCAGGGCACCTGGCGAGTTCGGTGTCGACATTGTGACTGCGGAAGGTCAACCCCTCGGAGTACCAATGGCATTCGGTGGTCCGTACGTCGGATTATTTGCTTGCAAGAAGTCCCACATCCGACAAATGCCGGGTCGAATCATTGGTCGAACTACCGATACTGAAGGTCGAGTTGGCTATGCACTCACGCTGCAAACGAGAGAGCAGCACATTCGGCGAGAGCGAGCCACTTCAAACATATGTACGAGTACACAGTTGATCGGACTCATGGTCACGGCTTATGTCGCAACTCTCGGCAAACAGGGCATCAAGGACACAGCGAATCTCTGTTACCAGAAGGCTCACTACGCAGCCTCTGAGATCAACAAGCTAGATGGCTTTTCTGTGTCGAGTGAAGGTACGTTCTTCCACGAATTTGTTGTCACGTGCCCCAAGAATCCGACCGCGATTAACGCCGAACTTCTCAAGCAGAAGATCATCGGTGGACTGGACGTAACTGATCGCTCCGAAAACGGAATGTTGATCTGTGTTACGGAGACTAGCTCAAAGGATGACATCGATCAATTGGTGTCTGCGCTGAGTGCGATTGGAGGTGCGGCATGACCGTGCAGGAAATCCAATCCAACCAAATGGATCGCCGATTGTTAATGGACCGGTCGGTTCCGGGACGCAAAGCTTTTACAGTTCCAGGTTCTGACGTTCCAGCACAGGAACTCCCCGACAACTCCCTGCTGCGAGATGATGTTGATCTTCCAGAAGTTTCGCAACTTGAGGTAATTCGATATTTCTCGAATTTGAGCCAGCTGAACTTCTCGATCGACACGAATTTCTACCCTCTGGGTTCGTGCACGATGAAGTACAACCCGAAAATCAACGACGAGCTTGCAAACCTGCCGGGTCTGGCGAATATCCACCCGTTGCAACCGGACGAAACCGCTCAAGGTGCCATCCGGATGCTCAAGTCGCTTCAGGATGAACTCGGAGAGATAACAGGACTGCCAGGTGTCTCGCTGGCGCCGCTCGCCGGCGCACAAGGTGAATACGCTGGATTGCTGGTTGCCAGGGCATATCACGAACTAAACAACGACAGCGAGCGCACAGTCGCGATCATTCCTGACTCAGCACACGGCACGAACCCAGCGTCTGCTGCAATGGCCGGATTAGAGGTCGTTACCGTTAGATCTGATGCGCATGGCAACGTTGATGTAGACAACCTTCGCGAGCTCGCGGACGAGCGAACATCTGTATTTATGCTGACAATTCCGAGCACATTGGGATTGTTTGAGCCGAACATTCTTGAGATCACAAAGATCATCCATGATGCTGGTGGTCTTGTATATGCGGACGGTGCCAACTTGAACGCATTGCTTGGTTTGGTGAAACTGGGCGATTTGGGTGTCGATATCTGTCATTCGAACCTGCACAAGACTTTCTCGACACCACATGGTGGTGGCGGTCCGGGGTCTGGTCCTGTGATGGTTTCAGCCGAGCTCGCAAAATTCCTTCCAAAGCCAGTCGCTATTGAGACGGACAATGGATTTGAGCTTTCGACACCTGAGAACTCGATTGGAGTTATCAACGGATTCCACGGCTCGTTCTCGATTGCCGCTCGCGCTTACGCATACATTCGGGCACTCGGACTAGAAGGTCTGAAGTCAGTCTCAGAGAACGCAATTATTGGAGCCAACTACATCCAGGCGAAGCTGCGAGACAAGTACGACCTCGCTGCCGACAGATACTGCATGCACGAGACGGTCCTTTCGGCGACAAGACAGAAGAAGCGCGGTGTTTCGGGTCTGGACATTGCGAAGCGTTTGCTCGACTTCGGAATTCACGCACCAACGATGTACTTCCCGCTGATCATTGAAGAAGCGCTGATGGTTGAACCAACGGAGTCTGAATCGAAGGAAACTCTCGATCACTTCATTGCGGTCATGCGACAGATCGATGAAGAAATCGATGCTTCACCTGAACAGGTACTGGAAGCGCCACACCACTTGCCGGTGACTCGACTCGATGAAGCAACCGCGGCTCGCAAGCCGGTGCTCAACTGGGCCGACGCTCAATAATCAGGGTTCCCTTTCCGGATTGGAAAGGGATAGGAGACTGCGACTTGGGACCCAAGGACGAAGGTACTAACGGTCGTACCCGGTGCTCACGCCCGCTCTTGACAGCGTCGGGCATAATGCTGCCATGTCAAAGCATGCACTTAAACAAATCATCATCGCCGCAGTTGTAGTTGTACTTTCCATCGGGGCAACGACCTCAGCGTTTGCTGCCACGGAAGAAAACGTACACGCGTACACGACCACCGGGTCATGGGTGAAGCAATGGTTTGGGCTGGGCCTACTCATACTCGGTGCCGCTGGCATGGCTACGTTCTTCACACGATTGATGTGGGACCGACAACCCAAGAAATAAGTCGGACTCCTCGACACGTCGTTTTGGTTCCGTTCTCTATTGAGAACAGTGAGTGTGCGCGTGCCGATTCTCGACAATTCTGAATCTCAGTTTTGAATCACTTTCGTTCGTGTTCGCTTTATCACGCGTCCCGACCGGAGCGGAGGGACCTCTAAACAATTGATCGTAGATACACACGTACACATTTGGGAGATGCCACCGATTGCTCCTATCGGTCCGTCAGCGCCTAATTTCACTTCAAAACCATCAGCACATGGCAACGCTGAACTCCTTCTGAAAGACATGGACGCGAACGGAGTCGACAAGACCGTCCTGGTTCAAACATCTTTCAGCACATGGGACAACGAGTACGTCGCCGCATCGGCATTGAAATACCCGGACCGATTCGTATCGATGGGTTTGGTTGACCCCATGGACGACAACAACGCAGAAATTGCTGTGCGATGGATGGATGAGCGAGGAATGCAAGGCTTCAGGTTTCATCCTCAGTACTACAGCGAAGTGGACATTCTTTTGAGGCCTGAAAACCAAAAGATGTTTCAGGAAATCGAAAAACGATCTGGAATCGTCCAGATTCACAACCGACCCGAACATGCCCACCAATTCGACTACGTAGCCGGTAAATACGCGGGGATCACATGGTTGATCGATCACATGATGTACCCGGAGCCATCAATGGGTCCTAGCTACGAGGAATACCAATCGGTTCTTGAACTCGCTAAGCACCCGAACGCGATGATGAAAATCTCAGACATTCATAATCGATCGGTCAAAGAATTCCCGTTCAACGACATGCATGATGTGATCAAGCGTGCCATCGACGCATTTGAGATCGACAGGTGTATGTGGGGCACCGGTTACCCCGGTTATCACCGTGTCGAACACGGTTGGTTGTCTCTCGAGGACGAGTTGCGACTCGTTCGAGAAGGATTCGATTGGTTAACACCTGAAGAACGCAATAAATATCTTGGTGAAAACGCGATGAAGGTTTGGAACTGGGGTTAGAATTTTCATAGTTCGTACCTGGTTTTGAAAGGATTTGGCTTTGCTTGAAGCCGGAACAACCGCACCGGAATTTGTGCTCGACAGTCACATTGGTCGAGTAACTCTCTCAAAGCTGCGAGGAAAGAAAGTTGTAGTTGCTTTCCACCCTGCCAGCTTCACAGGCGGCTGACTGAACCAGGTGCGCGGGTTCCGCGCACACTACGATAAGTTCCAGGAACTCAACACCGAGATCGTGGAAATCAGCACCGACGCGCTCCCGGTTCAAAAGGCGTGGGTGGAGAGCATGGGCGAGCACGAAGGCATGATCGGCGTCCCGTTCCACGTTGCTGCCGACTTCTGGCCGCATGGTGAAGTGACGCAGGCTTTTGGTGTGTTCAATGAGGACACTGGCAAGGCAAAACGATCAGTCTTCATCATCGACGAGGAAGGCGTGATCCGCTGGTCAAAGCTGTTTACGGATTCAATCCCAGCGTCGGGCGAACTTCTCACTGAGATAGAAGTGCTTTAACGACGTTCGTTAAGCCGCGATCGTGACTTGACACTTCCACAGGCTCAGGATGAAGTCGTGGGTGACCCCACCAGACTCGGCCACCGAAGGTCCATTCAGCAAGATCAGGACATGTAGGAATTGTCACCACGATGAAAGACCAGTCCTGAGCCCAGTCGAATGGATCAGGAACGAACCAGATTTCTGAACGTCATCCTGAGCCTGTCGAAGGATCGTCAAATTAAAAAGCTCCGGTATCAACCGGAGCTTTTTAATTTGATCGTTGATTACGAGCCCTAGTAAAAAGTCCCCCCACCTTCGGTGCCATCCTCAACGGACTCACCCGCCAGCGTGGCATTCATTGCTGCAATCTGACCGTCAGTTCCAGTCTTCAACAATCGTGCATCTGATCCAATCGGGAACCACTGCATGCCCTGTTGGATACGCCGAGCAGCCTCTTCACCTGATCCGGTGTGAATACCTGTCGCGACGCCGTGTCGCTTGCCAGCGTCGACAACTTTTTGAACCTGCTCAATGTGAGCAGGGTGCTGGTTGTCCATTCCAGTCGGAATGTCGAGCATGTTCGCGAGATCGTTCGGTCCAATAAAGCAAACATCTACACCGTCGACCTGCATGATCTCGTCAATCTGGTCCACCGCCGCAGGATCCTCGATCATGATGATCACCATCGTGAGATCGTTCGCTTTGGCGTAGTAATCGGAACCGAATACCAACTGACCACGTGAAGAACCAATTCCGCGGAAGCCACGAGGTCGGTATTTGGCAGCCTGAACCGCGGCTTCGGCTTCTTCCGCGTTCTTCACGTCTGGAACAACGATTCCCATGAATCCAATGTCCAAGATGCGCTTGATCCACACTTTGTCGTTCCAAGGAATTCGAGCGAACAGAGGTTTGCCTGAGCCTTCAGCGGCACGCAGGCAGTTAATTGCTGTACTCACATCGATGGCGTTGTGTTCGAAGTCGATGTTTATCCAATCAAGTTCAGTTTGGCGTGCGAGTACCTCGACCACAGCTGGGTCACCGGTAGTCGACCACGTGCCAACTGATGCTTCCCCGCGTTTGAGTTTTTCTTTGACTGGATTGGTGTCCATATTGAGTCTCTTGTTCTAGTTGGAATCGGCTGCAAAGCCAGTGCTCGTTTGATCGTCGAGCCAAGAGATTACTACTTGAACTCGACTAATTCGAACCTCATTCGCACAGAACTCACGGATTTGACTCGGCGAACCGGGCGAACGTGGATAAACTATCTGGGTTATTTCAAAGAACTGCCGGTAAGGGAGAGTAAGAGTTGGCAAGACACACAAGGCTCCAGGCGCTTAACGCCGTTCACGAGATTGGTGTTGTACCCGTTTTCTACAACGGTGATGTCGAGAAGGCGAAGAACATCGCCAAGGCCTGCGTAAACGGTGGCATCAAGGTTCTCGAATTTACGAACCGGGGTGACCACGCTTGGGAAGTTTTCACCGCTCTAGACAAGTACTGTGCCGCAGAACTTCCTGATGCCATTCTCGGTGCGGGCTCAGTTCTCGATGCTGGCACAGCCTCTATGTACATCTCGTCGGGAGCCAGCTTTATCGTTGGTCCTGTAACCAACCCCGATGTCGCCAAAGTATGTAACCGGCGCAAGGTCGGGTACGTTCCTGGTTGCGGAACCGCATCCGAAATCAGCGCAGCAGAAGAGCTCGGAGTCGACATCGTCAAAGTATTCCCTGGCTCAGCAGTCGGCGGACCCGGCTTCGTAAAAGATGTTCTCGCCCCTATGCCATGGTCCTCGATCATGCCTACAGGTGGCGTGGACATTACCGAGGAGTCACTTCGACCGTGGTTCGACGCGGGTGTTGTTGCGGTTGGAATGGGCTCGAAGCTCGTTTCCAGCGATGTTGTTGCTAATGACGACTGGGACACCCTCGAACAGCGAAGCAAAGACACTGTTGCTCTGATCAAGTCGATCAGAGGTCGATAAGTATTTTCACTTTTCGCTTCCGTCCTTGGAGACGGGAGCTTCCTAATATTTGGAGACAGAAATGACCAAGGTAGTAACTTTCGGAGAGGTAATGCTTCGACTCGCAACCATGCGACGCGAGCGGTTCACCCAGGCTCGAGAATTTGAAGTCACCTATGGTGGTGGTGAATGTAACGTTGCCGTGTCGCTGGCGCAGTTTGGCATTGACGCAACTTTCGTTACCGCAATCCCTGACAACGACATTGGACAAGCCTGTATCAACTACATTCGCCAGTTCGGTGTCGACACTTCGGAGATCCTCCGACAGGGACAGCGACTCGGTACTTACTACCTCGAGTCTGGCGCAGCAATGCGAGCTTCGAAGGTTGTATACGACCGATCAGCTTCATCTATCGCTGAAATCAAGCCTGGCGAAGTTGATTGGG
>CAYYMP010000050.1:0-14528 GCA_964472915.1 uncultured Dehalococcoidales bacterium
CGATCGGATTTGGTTCGATATTGAGTATCGAAGGAATCAAGTCGAGCGAACCGGGAGAAATCGAGGCGGTTGACCTGACGGTACGTCCACCACTTGCGCAAGGAGTTGGCAAGAGCGTAGATGTGAAAGTGATCGGGGTGCTGGATCAGTTTGCCGACGCATTCGAGCTTGGCGCTGCTGACCTTTACATGAACCCTGATGTGATTTCAGAACTTTCGGAAGTTCCTGTTACCGCTGTCGACTACAAGTTCAAGTTGGCCGACCCGGATCGAGCCGAGGAAATGACGCGTCTTCTGGAAACTGCGTTTCTCGAGCACGGCATGACTGCGAAAGCAACGACATCCGACATTGAGGAGAATCAGCGACAGAACAACGCGTTCAACCTGCTGTTCCAGGGCTTTATGGGTCTTGGGTTGCTGGTCGGCGTAGCTGCGCTTGGCGTAGTCGCATTCCGAGCGGTTGTCGAACGCAGGCAGTCGATTGGAATGATGCGTGCCCTGGGTTACACCGGGCGAATGGTGCAGTTGCAGTTCCTGATGGAGTCGGGAGTTGTATCGATTCTCGGTTCAGCACTCGGAATTGGTCTTGGAACTTTGATTGGTTGGAACATTTTCGATTCGATCAGCCAGGAGTCGGACGGAGTTACGTTCGTAATTCCGTGGCTCAACGTGACGATCATTGTGTCGATTGCCGTGGCGTTCTCGTTGTTGAACACGCTATTGCCGGCACGGCAGGCAGCAAGCATTACTCCGTCAGAGGCGTTGCGGTATTAGGGGGCGTTAGTGACTGGGTGGACCTTCGTCCTTCGGTCACGCGTCGCATTCTCTCGTTAGCTCCGGTCGGGCGTTCGTCCTTGGTCGCGTGAAGCGCATTTCACCTACCCCTGACCCCTTCCAACAAGGAAAGGGGAGTTCTCTCCCCGCGGAGCCCGGAGAGAACCGAGGATGTCGAAGTCCTGAACTTGTTTCAGGGTCTCGCTGACCCCGCGTCACCCCACCGAAGGTCCCTCCAGCAAGGTCGGGACATAGAAATTAACCTAGGGAGTGGTGGCGAGGTGTGAACTTTCGCGCTTCGGAAATTTTTCGGGCGAGGTTCAGGTTCTCGGGTGTATCGATGTCGACAAGGCTGATTCGACGCGGGTCGGTTTGTTCAATTTCTTCGTCGGTGAACGGGACCACTGGCGGGTAGTCATTTTCCAACGCTCGCTCGATGAGCCTACGTGGTGCTCGGTCACCTTCGCTGAGTGCATGAGCGAAGTAAGGCAGCCATGCATCACGCGTGTAGATCGAATGAAGCGGGTGGAGCACTCCTTCAGTTCTGGGAATGACTGCTGTTGCTGATTCGATCCCATCAGCAATCGCAATTCCTGCCATTGCCTGGACCAGGCTTCGCGAGACAAACGGGTGATCGCCAGCAACAACGAAGTTGAGCTGGGTAGCCGATGCTTCAAGTCCGGCGTGAAGTCCGGCAAGTGGACCTTTGTACGGCGCGGTGTCGGTGACAACGTGCATGTTCAAAGCAATACCGAGATCAGGCACATCGTCGTCCTGGTCGGGGCGCACTACGAGAATTAGCTCAGAACAAACCTGTCGGAGTGAATCGGCAACTCGTGCTAGGACTAGCTTGCCGCCAATGTGAATCAGCAACTTGGAGATGTTCATTCCGAGTCGACGGGACGAGCCACCGCCAAGAACGATTCCAGTTAGTTGTGACTTTGGGACAGCCATTGAAAGATCAATCTTCTGATACAGACGCAGACGTCTCGCCAAGTGCGCCTACGAGCGAGGCGCTTGGGTAGAAACGGCTCCATGCAAACCAGAACGATGTCATTGCCGGTAGTAACGTGAGTCGCTTGCCCTTGAGTTCACCGTCGATACATTCACCCGATACGGCTCGCCAGGTTGAGCCAGTTTCTTCATCCTCAAGAAGCCATGGTTCATATTCGGGGCGTTCGCCTTCACCTGATGTGGTTGCTTCAAGGCTTCGACGTTGAGGGTTCTTGTTCTGGCCTTTGAACGTCAGGGTTTTGCCGTCTATTTTGCGGTCGAATGCAACTGCCGTTGCTGATGCACGTTCCTGGAGGACCATGATTTCTCGTCCAGCGAAATTCTCCTGGATTAGTGGAGTATCGATCAAGCCAGGGTATGAATAAGCCCGTGCTTGTCCGCCTAGTTCAAGACCCAGGACTACGTCCTTGCCGTGCAAGCTCTTGTCGGTCGGATTCAAGCTGTGAACACCGTTTCGGTCGTTGGCGTAGTAGCGCTCGAACGGATCTACTTCGGGGCCGCCTTCGGTCGACATGACTTCAGTGTTAGGAAATGCAGCTTTCCATGCTGCCCACGTAGAAGTAATTACCGGGACTGTTGTAAGACGCTGACCGGCAAGTGGTCCGGCGACAAACTGACCGGTGAATTGAACCGCAATATTTCCTTCAGAGTCGGGCATTGCGGGAGAGTTGAAGACTGTATGAGTGTGGCGTCCCGGAGTGTAAGTCGTGCCGCCAATCTTCGCCAGATAGGCCCGAGCTGAGTAGGTCACAGGCGACCATGAGATGGTCAGCGGCGTGTCGTCGTAGTCCTCGTTAGACAGTTCTCTCACTCCAAGTGCAGCTAGCGGATAAGCTGCCGCTTCACCGTTGTAGTAAATGCCGACAACGCGATCGTCCGGGTAAAGTTCTTCGTCCGCATCTGCCGGGTCGATGAACTCAGCTTCGTTTGTTGGTCCTTGTCGTTGCCGTCCTGGATTCTTCCTGAATCGTTCGTAAATTACACCTTCCTGGGTAGGGAGAGTGATTGGTACTCGGAATGAGAAGTAGCCCCATCGTGCTAGGAAATAAACCACGAATGCCGCTATATATGCGGAGATCACGAGATCGAAAAAGTCCCGCCCATCGACAGTAAATCCGATCAACGCCAACACGAATGCTGCGATGAAAACAGCCAGTGCCCGAGTCTTGGGCGGAAGCGTGATCCAGTAGGTTTTCATTTGGGTGAGCGGTCCTCTCGTTTCGTCGATTGTCTGATGTTATCGGGCTGAACGTCGATTCGGGTCGAAGTATCGGTGTTGCCTGCGGGTATACTTCGCCACCGCTGAATCACCACTAATCGTAGGAGAACTTCAATTGGTTGATGTTGTCGCACGGGTTTCGGACGACCTGCTTGAAAAGTATGAGTCCATTTCAAATGCCACTGTTCTGGGGGCTCTTGCAAAGCGCGGATACCTGAAGGTGTACATGAACGGCGTTCACAGTCTTGCGCCGGGTCGTCGCCTGGTTGGACGTGCAGTGACGTTGCGCTACCTGCCGTCTCGACCCGACCTTCAGGAGCACATCACCCGCGGATCACACGGTGAAGGATTTAACGAGACACCTCGCTGGGATGCTCTTGAAGCTTTGACTCCTGGTGACGTTCTTGTTGCCGACTGTATGGGCTTGGGTGGAACATCGACTGGCGGTGACGTGGTGTTCTCCCGAATCGTCACTCAGAAAGCTGCTGGTCTCGTGACCGATGGTGGGATTCGCGATGGCCACAAAGTTGCTCGATACGGATACCCGGTTTACGGCGGCGGCAGCACTCCAACGATTGGTGAACCCAATGTGCTTCCTTATGAAGTAAACGAGCCTATCCAGTGTGGTGGTGTTCTCGTTTGGCCTGGTGATGTGATCATGGGTGACGACGATGGAATTGTCGTTCTGCCTGCTCAACTCGCAGAAGAAATTTACGACGAGTGCGTACACCACGATGAGATCGAAGCCGCAATTCTCGAGCACACGCAGCGAGAAGGTATTTCTCCCAAGCACTTCTACCCATTCAACTCCGAGACCGAGAAGATTTACGAGGAATGGAAGAAGCGCCACGGCAAGTAGAGGCTGGTGGGAGGTTCGCTAGTGAGCGACAGGCAGATACAAATATCGGCTGGAATGGTGACGGTGACTGCAACTCTGAACGATTCAGAGACCGCCGATGCCCTGTGGGATGCACTTCCTTTCACGGGCAGCGCTCAAACATGGGGTGACGAGATTTACTTTTCGATTCCCGTTGAAGCTGATGAAGCTCATGACGCTCAGGAAACTGTCGATGCTGGAGCGATTGCTTTCTGGCCTCCCGGTTCCGCACTTTGTTTGTTCTGGGGACCGACACCAATGTCAGCTCCGGGAGAAATTCGACCTGCTTCACCTGTGAATGTAATGGGTATGATCGATGGTGATCCAACCGAACTGGACGCAGTTCCAGGCGGAGCGGAAATTTCAGTCGAAAGAGTAGGTGGCTAGGTTTGTCGGATTCGCGTTATTCGGAAGTACTACGAAACGCTTCCGCTGACGATTGGCATCGTGCGCATGAGGATCATCCGTTCGTTACGGCGATGGGCGATGGTTCGCTCTCGCTTGAACGATTTTCGTATTACATGCGACAGGATTACTTGTTCCTGATCGACTACTGCCGGGTGCTGGCGATCGCATCGGCGAAGAGTCCTGATCTTGCTTCGATGGGGCACTTCGCTGCACTTCTGGACGAAACTTTGAACTCCGAAATGGAACTTCACAGAGGGTTCTGTGCCGACTTCGGAATAACTGTCGAGGAACTGGAAGCTACAGTTGCGATGCCCGCAACGGTTGCTTACACCGACCATTTGCTAAGAGCCGCGTATGACGGTGGGATTGCCGAACTCGCAGCCGCGCTGCTCCCGTGTCAGTGGGGCTACGACGAGGTAGGCCGGTTGCTTGAAAATCGAGATCGACCTGATCCGAACTCGTTCCACTCCCGTTGGGTGACTGGCTATTGCGATCCTGAATATCGCAAGCTAACAGGCTGGCTTCGTGAGTTTGTTGACGACCTTGGCAGCCAGGCATCGCCGGAACTTCAGATCAAAATGGACGACGTGTTCCGTGCAAGTACCCGGTACGAGTATCTTTTCTGGGACGCAGCCTGGAATCTCGAAATCTGGTCAGACGCATCTTCGGGTAGCTAAACCATGAACAACATGCGTACCGCCTATTTCTATGGTGGCAAGGACATTCGGGTGGTCGAGGAGGCGGTGCCTACTCCGGGTCCCGGCGAGGTGCTCTTCAAAGTAATGGCTGCGGGTGTTTGCGGGTCGGATTTGCACAACTATCGCGGTCACCGACAACGCGACGATGTTCCATGGCAACAAGGCCACGAACTGGCAGGCGAAGTTGCCGGACTCGGAGAAGGTGTGGGCGGGTTCGAGATAGGGCAGCGAGTTGGGGTTGAAGCCGAGCACTTGCTGGGCTGCGGCAAATGCCGACTCTGCAATGACGGTCAATATCACCTGTGCCCTGACCGAGGAATCCGGCACGGAGAAAAGCAGTCCAGTCACGGATTTTCTCAATACGACGTATGTGTAGCTGAGAATCTGAAGCCACTACCCGACACAGTAGATTTTAATTCTGCAGCAATCCTTGATTGCTACGCGTGCGGAGTTCACGCCTCTAACCGGGTGCCAGATGTAGCGGGTGAAACGGTCGCAATTATTGGCGCAGGTGCAATCGCTCTGACCCTCGGGCAAGTCCTCATGGCGCGAGGTGCCGCAAGGGTGGTGATGGTCGCTACCCGGCAACAACCGATGGATGTGGCGATAAAGTCTGGTGCAGCAACACATGGCGTGATTTCGGGTGAAGACGTTGTCGAACAAATACTCGATATGACCAACGGCGAAGGCGTCGTAGTAACGTTCGAAACCGTTGGTGGGCGAAGCCAACTGATACAGCAAGCCTTGGAGATGACCCGGGCGGGTGGCGCTGTTTCGATTCTTGGCCTGTTTACGAAAGACCAAACGATAGATCCCGCACTTGCCATGCAGAAAGAGATCACACTCCAGTGGTCAAACAGCTTTTCGAGCTGGAAGGACAAGTCTGAGTACGACGAGTCGCTCGATCTACTAGTTACGGGTAAGTTGAACCCTGCACCAATCATTACTCATCATTTTGGAATCGATGAAATCGAAACTGCGTTTGCGACTGCGGACGATAAACGAAGCTCGGGTGCGATTAGAGTCATCGTTAGACCGTGGGACTGAACGGTCACACCTGAGTGCAGAAAGAGTGAATCATGATTAACCGACGCGCCGACCAGGAACAGTCAGACCGTTATCCGGGTGTTCCGAGATTTGCATTGGCAAGTGCCGAACTGGGGCAAGTTTCAATGCACGTTGGCGACTTGTCGTACCTGCCAGGCTCTGGTGTGCCGCACCACTACCACACCGGTGGCGCCGAAGAGACTCAAATTATGCTCGAAGGCGAACTGGAATGCTGGGTAGACGGCAACCGCGTGGTTGTTGGTCCTGGCGACACGGTGACTGCACCTCCTGGAACTGGTCACGCTTTTCACAACCGCAGCGAATCAGTTGGACGAATGATCACTGTGTTTCCGGTGATAAATCCTGAGACGATCCACATAGATGACCCTGAACTCAACGACACCACGGAGCATCCTGCGATCATCAAGGCCAACTCACGTCGCACGAAATATGCGACCGGTGCCGAAGGAATCGACAAGATCGAGCTTTCTGGCGATTTCTCAGGTGCGAAATCGACCTACACCTACTTCCTGGATATTCCTTCACGAAAGAGCTTGCCAATCGAATCGTACGACCACGAGGTTGGTCTATTTGTAGTGTCAGGAAAACTGGTCGGAGTCGCCGGAGAGGATGTGACGCTGGAAACGAATGACTGCGCAGTTGTGGAACCGGGCGAGCAATTTGGGTTCGCCAACCAGGAAGAAGAAACTGCGAGGTTGCTGGTTGTACACCCTAAACTGAATCCTGTTTCGGGATGAGAAGTTCGGAATTCAGTAAACTAGCCCATCCATTACCCGAACCTATCTAAGAGAGCATTTCATGACTGTACTAAAACGTGGCGACCAACAAGAGTCGTCACCAATGCCCGGTGGAAAAGCCCTGCTCATGGCAGGTGCGGACACCGGTGCATCGATGGCCACGGTTGCCGACCTGACGGTAGAGCCAGGAGTTCGTTCCGGTTACCACCTTCACCCAAATACTGAAGAGTCGATATTTGTTGTCGAAGGCAACCTCGAGTTCCGATTGGGTGACACCAAGTTCAAGGCCTCGGCAGGTGATTGTGTCCTGGCTCCACAGGGAATCGGACATGGTCTTGAGAATATCGGTGACACACCGGCACGCTTGATCACGATTTATCCAAATGCCAATCCGGAGCGAGAAGCTCTGGAAGATGTCGAATACACGGACGTCGAACCAGGTCCAACTGTGTTCGTTCGTGGGAACGTAGAGCCGTACGAGTTCTTTACCGGAATCATGCGCTACGACATGGTTGGCGACTTCCTCGGAGCCAGTTCGACGTACCTGAGCGAACTGACGTTCCAGCCAGGATCTGTAGCTCCAAACCACTACCACCCGGCTCACGAAGAGTCGATGTTCTGCATGGAAGGGGAACTGGTTGCGGTTTACGAGGACGACAACAGTGTTCCTTTGGAGGCTGGTGACTGCTTTACCTGTGAAGTCGGTATTCGACACGGCATTTACAACACTTCAAACAAGGAAGCAAAACTTCTTGCCATTCACCCGGTGTTGAACCCACCGCCACGAGTGGATGTCGACTAACGACTGATTCTCAAGTTATTGATAAACACGCTCCCAATCTGTTTGCGGGGCGTGTTTTCAGTTAACCTGTCGGTCATGCAATGGGATCCCGCTCAATACCTTAAATTCGCCGACCACCGTTTTCGCCCAGCCATCGATCTAATGGGACGTATTACTCTCGAATCTCCGAACGTGGTCTATGACCTTGGAGCGGGCACCGGGACGATCACAGGAATGCTGGCGAGTCGTTGGCAGGATGCGACAGTGATCGGGGTCGACAATTCCTCTGAGATGCTCGACGAAGCTGGCAAACTTGGCACAAATGTTGAGTGGCAAGTTAGCGATTTGGCTGACTGGATTCCCAGTCACCAGCCTGACCTGATCTACTCAAACGCTGCACTCCACTGGCTTGGTGATCACGAGTCACTGTTTACTCAGCTGATCGGATACCTTCGGCCCGGAGGGGTTCTGGCGGTCCAAATGCCGAGGAATTTCCTGGCACCGTCACACACACTGATAGCGGAAGCTGCGAGATCAGGTCCCTGGAGAGAGACGCTCGAACCGCTGCTGAAACCGAACCCTGTTGAAGCACCTGAATACTACATCAAAACTCTGAAACCCTACGCAGAGTCTCTGGATGTTTGGGAGACGGAGTACTCTCAGCTTTTGTCGGGTCCTGACCCTGTCAAGGAATGGACCAAAGGTACGTGGTTGCGACCGATGCTTGCGGCCCTGGCTCAGCCAGAGCGCGATCAGTTCGAAATGAAGTACGCCGAACTCGTTCGGGAGGCGTACCCACCGTTGCGAGATGGAAGTACTGTTTTCCCGTTCCGACGCCTGTTCATGATCGCTACTAAGAAGTAGCCACACCCTCCGCAAACCTTAAGCACATGTTGGCGTACACCCACACGCGGTGTGACGGTGTGTGCGCATAACGGCAATCGTCGGCTGCATTTACTCTGCCGTGTAATAAGAGAAGTTATGTAGTCGGACTCGTGGCGAAGTGCCCGGGTCACGGCACCAGGTATTTACGGAGCTGGTTCAACGGCATGAGCAGCAAACAACGCGGAATAACAGGACTGGAAACAGCGATCATATTGATTGCGTTCGTAGTCGTGGCATCGGTCTTTGCGTTCACCGTACTTAGCACTGGTGTCTTCTCAAGCGACCGTGCTCGGGAAACGATCTTTGCGGGGCTTGAGAAAACCAAGGCAACGCTGAAGCCTTCGGGTAGCGTGATCGCATTCCGCGGTTACGTCGGTTCCACAGAAGCCATTTTCAAATTCAGCGTCATCGTCGAGTCGATTGACGGTGCTGAGCCGATTGACCTCACCGCGCCATACACCGCGGACAACAGCGGTACGGACCCAGATTCCTCGTCGTCCAACAACAAGACCACAGTGGCTTATGTTGATGACAACCAGATTCTCCAGGATGTCCCGTGGTCGGTGAACTTCATGGGTGACAACGGTGACAACATGCTGGATCCAGGTGAGAAGGCAGAAATTGTGGTGTGGTTGCTCAATCGAACGACCGCGACAGCTGTTACTGACAACAGCTCAGTGAACTACATGTCGAGCGGAGGACTTACTTCGTCAGGCACTCTGCTGACACCGAACGACCGGTTCACTATTGAGATCAATCCGCCATCGGGTTCAATTCTTACGATCCGGAGAACCCTACCGGGTGCGCTCGATACCGTTGTGAACCTTCGTTAGTAGCGTTTCAACCAAGATTTACTCTACGAAACCGCCTCGAATCCTCCTCGAGGCAGTTTTGAGTTAATCGTCCTTCTGAGCGCGCAGCTCTCTTAGAAGGCGTTTTACTTCGTCACCAACGGTTACCTCGAGTTTGCCTCGGTCTAACGGCTTCCGCAAAACGTGACCAACCCCGGCAAACTCGGCTTTACGGTGAGCTTCGGGATTGATCCTCGCGCCCATGATGATTTTCGACATTCGCTGATAACCGGGTAGATCTTTCACCTCTGAAAACATTCGGAATGCATCAATGTCTGGTAACGACCATTCCGCTATAACCATGTCGAAGTCGATTGCGTTCATGGCGTCGACAGCTGCAAGGGCAGATTCTGCTTCGACGTAGTTCTGATTGAGTCGGGACAGCACCGCAATTATGTCGGCGCGTGACTTCTCATCAGGGTCGACGATTAGGGTTGTTGTCTTGATTCGGCCCTGTTCAAACTCGAAATTTGAACCCTGGATAACGAAGTCTGGAAGGTTCGATTTCTTTTCTGGTTCCTCTTCTTCGGTCTCAGGCTCCAGCTCCGCGATCGGAACTGTTTCTTGCGATGCGTAATACGCTTCTAGATGTTTCTCGACCCGATCGATCAGTTCAGGGATGCCTGTAGTTTTCAAGACGAAATCGGTTGCACCTTGTGCGATCGCTCCTTGGACGTCATCTGCATCGTCTGAAGAAGTGAACATGATGACTGGGATGTCCGACGTTCGCCGAATAACGCTACAAACGTCCTTGCCGTTCATCATCGGCATTCTCATGTCGAGAATCGCAAGATTGGGTTGATGTTCTTCGAACATCTTTAGTGCTTCGTAACCGTCAGCCGCGACGTGAATTTCATAACCTTCGTCATCGAAAGCTTCTGAGATTGCTTCACGAAGATCGGGGGCGTCTTCCGCCAGGAGAATCGTTCCAGTTATCAATGTGTTGAGTTCGAGTGCACTAAGCGTCATTTATTCAAAACTTTTAGCGATCGCAGGCGGATGAAAGGCATTTTTTAGGGGAGCACAATGACCACTCACCCGCCTGCGAGCCAAATACTTGGTGTGCTTACCGGGTTGAGAAAGGTTGGAAGAGCACACGAAGTCAGCTTAAGAGCGGATGAGAAGGGCGCTGATACGGCTATCTGGTACTTATGTCCTATAAGAAGGACCCCTCGCGTGTGAGTTATGTGTGGATGAGGGTTTTGACCGGATTAGGCCGCTACTCGCATTCGCGATTTTCGTTGATTCATAACTTTGCGCACACAATCGGCAACCATTACTTCCACTTGCGCGGGGTTTAGTGGTTTGTTCAAAAAGTTTGTAATTCCAACGAAATGAGCCTTCCGCTGTGCCTCTGGTGACAAACGCTTGGACATCATCAATTTGGCGACATCTTTACTGCTTTGAATCTCGGAGAACAATTTGAAGGCGTCCCGGTCTGGCAATTTCCATTCAGAAATGACGATGTCCGGGTTGTGCTGATCAAAAAGGGCTGCGGCTTCATTTGCCGATCGAGCTTCAACTGAGTTTTGATTCAAGCGAGCCAGAACGCCTTTGATGGCATTTCGGCTTGCGTCGTCAGGATCAACGATCAAGCTGAGCGTTTTGTTTTCAGCCTGAGTGGACGCTTTCTCAGGTGATGGCGATGAACTCAAGTGCAGTTCGACTCTGCTTATCAGCTCGGAGATGCCAGTCGTTTTCAGAACGAAATCGGTAGCACCAGCACTGATCGCGTCGTGTACTTCGTCAGATTCCCCGGCAGAAGTGAACATGATTATGGGGATCGTTGATACTTCACGAATTGCCGAGCAGGTTTGTACACCGCTCATGCGTGGCATGCGCATGTCGAGCACTGCGAGATCGGGGTGGAAGTCGGTAAAAACTTCCATTGACTCGGCACCGTCACGTGCTCCTCGCACTTGGTAACCAGATTCGACAAGCACCATGACGATCGCGTCACGCAGATCGTCGGCATCTTCTGCGACAAGAATCTTGTGCTCGGTAGTTTCGAAATCCAGATTTACCAATTCGTTCAGCCCAACTAAAAATAGCCAATATGCATGATCTATATTGCAACTGATCGGCTTTTGTATTCAGTTCCAACTGAGGCGCAGTTGCGACCCGATGGTTTAGCCATGTATGTGTGTTCATACGCCGTTGGCATGCGGAAAAACTCGTCGGGAAAGTACGACACTCGTTCCAACAGTCGTAGTTCAGCGAGAGATTCTTGGAAAAGCTTGCGTATATAGCCGTTGCAGGTGCACTTGGGACACTGGCGCGTTATGGGCTGGTCGTTTTCATGCAACGCCAGGGCTATTCAGGTCTGCCGTGGGGCATCTTCGTTGCAAACATGCTGGGTGCGTTCCTTTTTGGCTTGATCTGGGCAGCTTTAGAAGATCGCGGTGTTACCAACGAGAATCTTCGAGCATTCGCGCTAGTCGGGTTCATGGGAGCGTTCACGACGTTTTCGACATTCGCATTTGAGAATGTGCAAATGGCGCGATCGAGCGAGTGGGGATGGTTTGCTACCAACATGATCGCCACGAATCTTGGCGGTCTGGCGTGTATTTACGCCGGGTTCAGGCTCGCCCGGGTGATTTGATTAGGCGTAGATTTCTGACCAGTACAACGGAAACTACGGAAGCTTTGATCAATGTATGGTGCGTCTCATATCCGGTATGCACGCCTAAGAGAGTTCATAAATGAGTGATTTTGATCAATCCTGCTCACACCTCGACACGATCAAGGAGGTGGCTCCATCGTCACCTGACCAGTGTCTTCAGTGTGTGGAGATGGGTGACCTTTGGGTGAATCTGAGACTGTGCATGAATTGTGGCCAGGTTGGTTGTTGCGACAACTCGAAGAACAAGCACGCAACCGCACACTTCAATGAAATCGGGCACCCCATCATCAAGTCTCACCAGCCGGGAGAAGACTGGTACTGGTGCTACCCGGATGAACTTCTCTTTGAAGTTGAGTTCGAAGATTAGGTGTCTGAAGATCCGAAGTGAACAAGACCTCGATTCAGCAAATCGGACAGCATTCCATTTGTTAGCAGCGTTAGGTGCTAGTCTCCGACCATGAGCAGTATTGCAGTCGAGTCGGAAGGTATTTCCGAGTCACTGTCCCGGTACAGCGAGATCCTTGATCGCTATTTCGGACATTCCAATCTAACCAGAGTTCAACAGCAAGTTCTTACCGCCTACGACGAAGGGTCGAATGTGTTCGCCGTTTCGCCAACGGGAAGCGGGAAGAGCATGCTGTACACACTGCCTGCAATTCGATACGGGAAGGTCGTGGTTGTTTCACCTCACATTTCATTGATGCACGACCAGGTCGAAAATCTGCAAACCAGCGGGGTTGCCGCGAGCTACATAAATTCAACCCTCAACCGATCTCAGAAGAATTCGGTATTCGAGAGCTTTAAGTCTGGTGCTACTAAACTGATTTTTGTTTCGCCCGAACTACTGTCGAACGAGCGGTTTGTTAGCCAACTTGGCGACGTTGGCGTTTCACTCTTAGCAATTGATGAAGCGCACTGTGTTTCAGAGTGGGGGCATACTTTCCGACCCAACTATTTGCGCTTGGCCGAAGCCCGTAAGGCGATCAATCCCCGTAGAACACTTGCGACTACGGCAACCGCGACTGCGAAGGTCAGATCAGACATTCTTCAGCGTCTTGAGATGACGGATGCTGAGACGATCTCGACTTCGATCAGACGTACTAATCTTTCGTTTCAGGTCGAAGTAGCGGGATCGAACGAAGAGAAGAAAGAGTTCGTGGTCAATTACACGCTGGCTCGGAAGGGCAAGAGTGGAATCGTGTACGCGAGTTCTCGGCAATCTTGCGAGGACCTGGCGGAGTTGATGCACAACTCTGACGTAAGCGCGGTTGCGTATCACGCTGGATTGGATAGCTCTCAGCGAACGAGGATTCAGCGTTCATTTATGCGAGACCAGGTCGATGTGATCGTTGCGACCAACGCCTTTGGTCTTGGAATCAACAAACCCGATGTTCGGTTCGTTGTTCATTACGACATGCCGCAACGACTCGAGTCGTACTACCAGGAGGCAGGTCGGGCAGGGCGCGATGGTGATGCTGCCGATTGCGTCCTAGTTCACACTCGATGGTCCCGGCAAGCCCCTCAGTATTTTATTGATCGAGATCATCCATCCATGGACGATGTGCTGGAGTTGTGGAACGACATTCTCGATGGTGAGTACGTCGACCGAGAAGGTCTGGACGAGCTGCAGCACAACGACGGTTGGGTAATGGCGGTGAGGGCGTTAAGGGAATCTGGGTTGCTTGCATCCGATTCGCTAAGTGCCCGATCAGAAGAGCGCGTTCCAAACGTCCGTATGGACTCGATTCGATCGCACAAGTCATATGAAGAAGAGCTACTCGACCAGATGGACGGCTATGGCAAGTCTGCACGGTGTCGAATCGAGTTTATTCTCAGCTACTTCGGTGAGCTAGACGGTGAAACTTGCGGTGTTTGCGACAACTGCACCCGACCCAATGGTTCGTTGGCGCGCAGTGCGAAATCGAGACGTAGGAGCCAATCAGACATATTGGCTCAAGAGTTGAGTGATCAAGATTTAGAACTGTTTGAGCGACTTAAAGAGTGGCGCAAGGAACGAGCGGATCGTGATTCGGTTCCCGCTTTTGTGGTTTTCCACGACCGAGTCTTAGCAGCAATTGCTGGAAGTCGGCCGATTTCTTCGGAAGAGTTGCAGTCTATCGGTGGTATTGGAACCGCCAAAGCTGGCAGGTACGGAAGCGATATCCTGGAATTGGTCAAGGCATACGGGCAAACATAGAATGCCGTCTGGCAATGTTCTGAGTCGCCGAATCAAGGCTGTACGGTGTTTTCGGATGGAAAGACGGCGAATTGCATTCCGAACCTGATCAACTTCAACCAGTTCGCCCATGGCAGGTTGTAAGACGCAGAGGGCAATTCGACCCCGCAAATCCGATTCGATTCGAACCAAACGTGAAGTTAATTTTGCTACTCGGCGCGTTTATTGCGATCTTGATCGGATTCGCCGTCCCACTACGTGGCATCGAGACGGACTACCTGGAAGTTGTTGTTCAAGCCAAGGTAGATGGATTTCCACAGTTGCCTCCCGGCAACGCTTTAGATCAACACATCGTCGACTTTCGGCAGAAGTGGGGTTCAAAGCTCGGGGATATTACGTTCGATGAAATCGCCGCATT
>CAYYMP010000051.1:0-14490 GCA_964472915.1 uncultured Dehalococcoidales bacterium
GAACTCGGCGCCCTCGGTGCTTACCTGTTGCTCAAAGATGCGTTTCCGAAGTGGGCGAGCTTGAATGCTCTCTGGGGATTACAGGCCGCGCTAATGGACATTGATTGGCGGGAACTGCCGGAAGAGTTAAAAGACCAACTTCGAGTCGAGGTGGAAAACTCCGGCTAACTGGGGCACACAATCAAGCCCGGTAGTGCTACTGTTCGCCCGAACTGAAATTCAACTCAACGACGCGACGGGGTGAGTACTTTGATTCACGAGTTTCGGATATACGACATTAAGCCGGGTACGCTGGACCAGTATTACGAGAATACGGGGCCGAAAATCCCAGAACGGCTCGAGTATTCACCGTTGGTCGGTTACTTCCATACCGAAGTCGGACCCCTGAACCGCGTACTCCATATTTGGGAACATGAGGATTTGAACGGGCGCACCGAAGTTCGGAACAAGGTGATTGAAAAAGGAATTTGGCCACCGCCGAACAAAGGCATCGTCGAGAATCAACAGGTCGATATCTTTCACCCAGCTCCGTTCATGCCTGATCAACCCAGAGAACGAAACATAGGTCCGTTGTTCGAGTTGAGACTGTACCGCTACCCGGTCGGTGCAATCCCCAAGGTAGTGGAAGCATGGGCAGAAAAAATCGAAGCTCGAATGAGTTTGTGTCCTTCTGTTGGAGTTTGGTACTCGGATATTGGTGGGGTGAACCAGTGGGCGCACATGTGGGCTTACGAGAACTGGGAGCACCGTGTTGAATCTCGCAAACAGTTCGCATCGATTGGTTGGCCACCGAGCTCAGGTGTTTCACCTGTGACGATGCAGAACATGCTTATGTTTGCTGCGCCGTTTTCTCCGATTCAGTAGACAGCCGAGGTCCCAAGGATGAGTTCAAATCTGTTTGATCTGACAGGCCGGGTCGCGATGGTGTCGGGTGCCGCTTCCGGCATGGGGAAGCAAATGGCGCTGGGATTTGCCGAATCAGGTGCTGACGTAGTTCTGGCAGACCTAAACCTGAATGGTGCGAAAGAAACAGCTGCGGACATAGCTGCACTCGGCCGACAAGCTGTGCCAGTTGAATGCAACGTGAGTGACGTTGAACAAGTCCGGGAGTTGTATCGAAAGATCGACCAAGAATTTGGTCAGATCGATATTGTTGGGAACGTTGCTGGTGAAGGGCACATGGGACGACCGGAAGACCTACCGGTTGAAACCCTGGAGGAAGTTCTTCAAAACCTCGTGGTGGGTCGGTTCACATCTTGCCAGGAAGCTGGTCGACGGATGTTGGGACAAGGTAAGGGCTCGATTATTAATTTCGGCTCGATCGGTGGCTGGAACTCGCTTGGACGAGGGCACACTTCTTACGGGATGGCAATGGGTGCCGGGATTCAGATGACCAGAGAACTTTCCACGGAATGGGCAAGCAGGGGAGTTCGTGTCAACGCTATATTGCCTGCCCAGGTTTGGAACGAGGGCTTGCGCGACCGAATTGCGTCAGTACCTGAGTTGGAAGACACATTCAAAGGTGGTATCCCAATGGGACGCCTTGGAGAACCTGAAGAAATCAAAGGTCCTGCAATATTTCTTGCGTCGGACGCTTCGAGTTTCGTAACCGGGGCGATTTTGCCGATGGACGGCGGAAACCTGGCGCTAAACGCTGGCGGGACATATCCGGGAAGCCCTCGGGCTTATGCATAGAAGATGGAGTAGTAGTTCGTGGCACGAATTTTGATTGCTGGGATTGCCCAGGAAATTTCGACATTCAATCCGAAGTTGACCGAGTTCGAATTGTTCTCAATTCAACGGAACGATGAAGTTGAAGAGATGAACCGCGGAACCGGGACCGCAATTTCCGGTGCAATGGACGCGTTCGACGCAGCTAACAGCGTGGAATACTTCACCACTTACGGTGCAAAAGCTGTCAGTGCCGGACCGATGTCCGCGAATTGCTGGGACAAGCTTTCATCAGATTTCATGGATCATCTGAGACCGCACACTGGCAAGGTCGACGGTATTTACCTGGCACTCCACGGCTCAATGGGTGGCGAATCAGAACTTGATCCAGAAGGTTGGGTCTTGGAGCAAACCAGACGATTGTTCGGCGACGAAGTGCCGATTGTTTTCTCGCTCGATCTCCATGGAGTGCTGACCACCAAGATGATCGAGAACGGAAATGCGCTGACCGCGTATCAAACTTACCCACATGTCGATCTTTATGACACCGGGGAACGTGCGGCCAATTTGTTGCTTAGAATTCTCGGTGGAGCGAAACCGGTGACCGCCCGAGTTCGCGTGCCAACTCTTGTTCGCGGCAACGAATTGATCACAGAATCGGGAAGTTTTGGCGAACAGATCAAAGCCATAAAAGCTGCGGAAGCAAGTGGAGAAATTCTTGCTGGCGGATTCTTGATCGGCAACCCGTTCACGGACATGCCAGAATTGTGCAGCCAGGCGTTTATTACGACAGACGGAAATGCTGACCGAGCTGGTGATCTTGCAACAGAATTAACTGAGGCTTTCTGGGCGAACCGTTCGAAGATGCAAACCTCATTGGTGTCTATTGATGAAGCAATCTCCAAAGCTTCGAAAATGGACGGGTCAATCATCTTTACCGACGCTGCTGATGCTCCGTCATCCGGGGCTCCCGGTGACTCCAACTCGATAATTGCAGCGTTGAAAGACGCGAACTACCCGCACACCGTATTGGCTCCTGTCACCGACCCTCCCGCGGTTCAGAAGGCCTTTGAGGCAGGAATAGGCAGTACGTTCACCACGAACTTGGGAGGGGCTATTGATCCTCGATTTACCCCGAAAGAATTCGAGTGCACTGTGAAGTTACTATCCGACGGAAACTACACGTCTGAGTCGTGGGGTGTTCCTCAATACTCAGGGCCTACAGCGGTGGTGACCAGCGGCAATTTCACGATCGTTATCACGTCGCTCCCAGTAGGTCTACTCGACCGCTCGCTGTTCATCGGGCATGGACTCGAGGCGAACAGGTTCCATTCGATTGTCGTGAAATCACCGCACTGTCAGCCGAGATTTTTCGACGACTGGGCGGAACACAACTTCAATGTTGATGCGCCTGGATCCACGAGTGCAAATTTGCATTCCCTCGGACACACAATTTGTGCTCGACCAATGTATCCAATGGACGCGGATGCGGAGTTTGAACCGGTGGTCGAATCGTATTCGAGAAGCTAGCTAAATCTCGGGTGCTAAGAGGCTTTCGCTTTTAGCGCCTGAATCTTCGCCTTTCGACGACGCTTGCGAATGACATCGATGGTGTGCTTGACCTGCGCTTCGAGTGAACCGTCGTCCCACGGCTCGCCTGCGAATGCCATGGCTCCAGCAAATTCAGCGAGCCGTTGCTTTTCTGGCGAGTGCGACTTGTAAGTAATGAAGACTCCGACTACCTTCCCACAGGAAGTGCGCGGAGTTCTTTAATTACTGCCTTGGCTGGCTTGTCGGGCATCTCCCAGTCGATCGAAAGAATCACCGTTCGATTTTCTGAACAGGCCTTTAGCGCATCTTCTGAAGTGGAAACTGCAACAACGTGGAGTGCTTCGCTTGCCTGTTCGAAGGTGCTACGCAAGGTTTCGCGTTTCGCATCATCAGAATGAGCTACTACGACTACGAACGGACGTTTGCCTTCCTTGACGGGAGCCCTGAGTGGTGTGACCCCACCGTTCGATGCGGGTTTATCAGCTGCTTCGGCGGACGGTTCTTCAGAATTCTCTTCGTCGTTTTCTTCTTCAGATTCCTCGGGTTCCGCTGCAGGAGTTGGAGACTCAGCAGCTTCACCGAGACATCGCGCAACGATTGCGTCGACACCCGCTGACTTTAGAACGTAATCTGATGTGCCTGCCTGGACCAACTGTTGGATGACTTCTGGCGTTTCAGATTCGCCACATGAGACGATCTTAGCCGGCCCGGTTTCCTTGAGTTGGGTGACCAGTTCAGCAGGGGGTACACCCGGCACATTGGTGCTGGCAACGATGAGTTCGGGTTCAAAAGACTTGGCTCGCACGATGCCATATTTGGCGTCGCCGACAACCCGTGTCTCGTGGTTGAGACCGATGAACTTGCGCCCAAGTTTCGAAGCGAAATCGGAATCGGTATCGACGATGAGAACCTTACTCATTTATCCCTTCCTGACGGCTGTAGTAGTACTACTTTTGGCATATGTCACTTATGCGAAACGTTAAACCCAAAATAAGGGTCTGCCGCTTAGGTGGAGTAGGGGATTACACGGATATCAGTACAAGAAAACCACGATCATTTTCTCGGACCACTGCGTAGGTATTTGCGCTCAGGGGCCGAAGCGTTCTGTTCGAATTGTTCCTGGATCTAACCCGGCGTCGACCAACGCGGAAGAAAGACTCTCGACAAACTGAGTCCCACCGCACAAATAGGAGCGTTGAGGCATGACATTGTGACGATCCAAGAGTGACTTCAAGATGTTCGGGTCGAATCTGCCCAGGCGATTGCCAGAACGGTCATTCCAACCATCTGGTGATTCTCGAGTAAGTGTTGGAACAAACGACAATCCGTCTTGATCGGCCATTTTGAAGAGTTCTTGTGAGAAAACAAGATCGTCCAAAGTGCGGGCGCTGTAGAGCAACGTGGACTTCTCCAGGATTCCAAAGGACTCTCTGTGCCGGAGCATTGCCATCAGCGGAGCAATGCCAATCCCCCCGGCAATGAACAGCACAGGCTCTTGAAAACCTGACTTGAGCGTGAACGGTCCACCAATGGGACCCCTAACCTCTACCTGAGATCCGACCGCGCCATACTCGTGGAGATATGACGAAACTTCTCCGTCTGCGATCTTTTCGATCGCCAGTTCCAAAACGTCGTAGTTCGTCGGATTGGAGCTTATCGAATAGCTTCGTTGTGCCTGATAGCCGTCTGGCGCGGTAAGTCGAACATCGATGTGTTGGCCAGCTGTAAAAGGGAAGGGATTTTGAGGTGATAGCTGGAATAGCTGGACCCGAGTAGAGGCTGATTCGGTCGCAGTTATCGTGCCAACTTGCCATCCTGTCGCTGCCACCGCTTAATCTCCGTGGTAGCGCTGTTCTTTCCACGGATCGCCGTACATGTGGTACCCGTATTGCTCCCAGAAACCTGGTACATCGGAGTCGAGGAGATCAATCCTGTTCACCCACTTAGCGGACTTCCATAAGTAGAGGTGGGGAACCAGGAGTCGAACCGGACCGCCATGCTCGGGAGCAAGAGGTTCGCCTTCGTAGGTGTGGGCTAGCATGCCCATCCCGTTGAGGATATCTGGTAGTGGCAGGTTAGTTGTGTACCCGCCGTCACAGTGCGCCATGACGAATCCGGTTCGGTCAGATATGCCTGCGTGCTTGAACAACGTGTCGAATGTCACGCCTCGCCAGTTTGTATCGTGCTTTGACCACTTGGTGACGCAGTGAAGATCGGTTAGCAAATCGGTCTGGGGAAGCTCGTTGAGCTGTTCCCATGACCATTCGCCAAGTGACTCTCCGTTTTTGGTGATGGAGAACTGCCACGTTGTCAGGTCGACTCGCGGAGTGGGACCAGCCGACAAGACTGGAAATCCATCCTCAAGGTACTGGCCTGGAGGTACGGGGCGTGAAGGTTCGGGGCGTTTCCTGCCGAAAAATGGGTTACTGATCATGAGGTAGATTGCTGCCTGATCTGATTTTTTCTACTTGTAAAAACTCAAATAGCGAACTGATTTCCAAGTATAGTGGCGGCATTATTTACCGGCACTTTATCCAGTTACGTCACGAGAGGATTTCGAGATGCGTCTAGAGGGAAAACATGCATTCGTTACGGGAAGCGGTAACGGGATTGGGCGAGCAATCGCAGAACGATTCGCGGCTGAAGGGGCCTCAGTGACGGTCGCTGATTATGAAGTAGACGCAGGACGAGAGACAGTCGAGCTGATCAAGGGCTCGGGAAGATCGGCACATTTCGTGGAAGTTGATACTTCGAAGTCAGATTCGGTGAAAAACGCTATTGCATCGGCAATCGACGCTCAGGGTGAAATCAATGTGCTGGTAAACAACGCAGCTGCTTTTGTTTTCGGAAAGGTTGAGGATGTGACTGATGATGACTGGGCGAAGGTGTTTGGTGTCAATGTAATTGGGTACGCCAACTGCGTGCGTGAGTCGCTTCCGTCGATGCGACGCGCTGGTGGTGGGGCAGTCGTAAACATTGCCTCGGTTTCGTCGTATATCGCCCAACCTGAATTTATTCCTTACAACGCTTCAAAAGGCGCGGTTGCTCAGTTGACTCGATGCCTGGCTATGGACCTTGCACCAGACAATATTCGGGTGAATGCGGTTTGCCCAGGATCCATCCACACGCGAGCGACCGAGCATCACATCGAGTCACTCGGTTTGAACCGCGATGAAGCTCTTGTTGAGTTTGGGCAAGACTCCATGATGAAGCGATTGGGCAGGCCTGACGAAATCGCTTCTGGGGCTTTGTTCCTGGCATCCGAAGACGCGTCATTTATGACTGGTGCACACATTGTTATCGACGGCGGAGCGACTATCGATTAATTGGTGGGTCTGAGTTCAAAACTTTGCAAATCGAAGTGCGAATGGTTGCGACTCGGTTTGTAGGAATGATGTGTGTAGGAATAACACCTACGACCGAATGACGGGACGTACCACACTGCCAAAAAGGGGAGTCCTAATCTGGACCTATGAACTTGTGGCTCCCCGCAGTCAAACCTAACGACAAATCTCATGCACAACGCGGTGCTGTTGCGATCGAAGTAGCGATTATTGCAATCGCTGGATTCATCGTGGCAATTTTCGGCTCGGTCGCATTATTGGGAGCATCTTTCGTTGTAACTGCGAATGGTGATCAAGTCGTAGATGGCGGATTTGTTGGCACCTCTTCACAGCTCACTTTGCGTACTGGTGTGGTTGCCGAGAGCGGTGAAATAGATGTCGACGGGAACGACACAATCTTGCTTAGCGGAGTCGATGAGCTGGCAGTTACCAAGCTCAAATTGATGGTTGAGGTGAACACCGATTTACCGGTAGATCTGACACCCCCAATGACCGTCGACGACACTCAAACAGACCCAGACTCCAGCGGCCTCACATCCTCTATGTACATCGGAGTCAACTGGGGTGAGTTCACTACGAACGACGCTGAATGGACCGTCTCATTCGTGGGGGACACCAATGGTGATTACTTTCTCGACAGGGGCGAGCGGGCCGAGATCGTCGTATGGTTGCACCAATATGACGGTACTAATGTCCTAAACGACCTGGGAAGTGGATCCTCAGATGGTTATGTAGATTCTTCGACTGAATTACTTCAACAGCGAGACTCATTTGCTCTGGAGATAGTCATTGACGGAACAACGGCGTTGACGCTAGATCGGACACTTCCACTCGAGTTGGGAACGTTCGATCTGTTGGACTAAAGGGTCATCGTGTTGGTCTACATTGTGTTTCCTTGATTGGACATTTCCCCACATGCAGTCGCGCATATACCTGCAAGTAATGAAAGCGACTATAGAGCAGTATGGACACAGATCTACTGTAATAAGTCACGTCATTGGATAGAACATGGCACGCAGGGTAATACGAAGGCGCAGGCCGAGTGGGCAACGAGTGGTCCGACGAAGAGTCGCACCCGATGAGGCCGTTTTGAACCAACCCAGGCAAGCGACTGCGCCCGCTATTTCTCCAGACGCATCTAAGGTTCTTCTCGCTGTAACAGCGACCACAAGAAACCTGATCCTGCCCAAGATGGCATCTATGGGTGACATTGCACTCGCGGGTATCGCTGACAGTTTCGAGACGTCGCTGAAAATGCTCATGCAGGAACGGCCTGAAGTGGCGATCCTCGACGCTGACTTCGGTGGCGACCACGCCGGTTACGACACGGCTCGTACTATGCAGACCACACGAACCCGTGCTGCCATATTGATGATTGTTTCCGAGATTGATCCTGAAAAGTATCGACCTATCGCCCGCCGCCTAGGCACATCTTGGAGTTACGTCAGACGAAATTCAGCCTTGAAGGTTGACGTATTTGAAGTATCACTGAAGTCAGCCCTTAGAGGCGTGCAGTGGATAGAGCCAGAACTTACACGACCGCTGAAAGAGCTCTGGACGATTGCTGCGAAGGCTCGAGAACTAGAAGAGAAGAAGTCGTTGGAAACCCCAGTAGCGGTCAAAAACGCATCCAGAAAAATGCGACCTGTAGAAATTCCTCAGAAGAAATCAGAATCGGAACAACCCGAAGTTGATACAGCAGAAATTGCTGCTGATGTTGAGGACGAGATTGCACCAGGTATCGAGACGCAAAACACTAACGACGTCGAGCTGGACGACTTCAAATACACGTCTGTCAGCATCGGACACGGTGGAGTCGGCCAGGATGTCAAAGGCGTCCGCCGCGTCAGCTAGTTCCCGCTTTAGCTAATCTTTGGCAGGTGTTCGATCAGGAACAGTGCCAACCCCACCACCAACAACGCGAGTGCGACTAAATTAAGCATCCTGAACACCAGGAATTTCGGGACGTGCTTGAGCAAGTAGGCAGCTCCAAGCAATCCCCAGGTAGCGGTGTCCATCCATTCCTCGGCGTTAAGTGAAATTAACGCGAGGATGAGGAATATCAGGGCTCCCGCAAATCCATAAAGCGATGGTGTGTATATGAACGGCAACGGTTTACTCCATTAGTCGTTTTAGTGCGTCCAGCGAGTTTATGCCAGAGGCATTTACCAGTTCGTTATCGCTCCATCGTTTCGGCGCAGCCTGGGCGGCCACGCTTGTGGATCGACTGTCGAACGCTCAGCAGTTTCGATATCGAACTCGACTCCGAGTCCTGGAGCATCAGGGCACCACGAATAGCCATCAGCCCATTCAATCTGTTGCGGGAACAACTCAGTTGCGTATGAACCTGGTTTTCGTGGCATCTCTTGAACACCAACGTTGGTTGACGCCATGCAAAGTGCCACGCAAGCCGCAGCTGAAACTGGTCCCAGAGGGTTATGAGGGACGATATCGATGTAGTGGGTTTCAGCCCAGTGTGTAATTTTGAGGGCTTCTGTAAGTCCACCAACGATGCAAAGATCAATTCGTGCATAGTCGATTAGGTCTTCCTCGATTACCTCTCGGAACGGCCACTTTGATGCCCACTGTTCACCAGCTGCAATTGGCAAATTGACCTGTCTTCTAAGGTTCCGGTAGCTGCCCTGGTTTTCTGAACGAATTGGGTCTTCAATGAAGAACGGCTTGAACTGCTCGAGTTCCTTGCAGAGTTGAACCACGTGGGCGGTGTCGAGGCGTGTGTGGACATCCATAGTCATTTGGATATTTGGACCGACTGCTTCACGAACTCTTGCCATCTGATCGATGGCCAAGGGCATAGACTCAACTGGTTCGAGGGTGGAAATACCGCCTGCTTCAAAAGCTCCGCCTGTCTCAGGTAGTCCCCAACGCACGAATTTCCATCCGTCCTCGACAGCAGCAACTGAGTTCGCTACGAGTTCATCGGTCGTCTTGCCCTGAGTGTGTGGGTAACAAACGACTTTTTCACGGACAGGCCCACCCATGATCTTGTAGGTCGGCATGTTTACTGACTTGCCTTTGATGTCCCACAAGGCGATGTCGATTGCCGAGATGGCACAGGTATAAACCTTGTCGGCCGGGAAGAATCCAGATCGGAACATCTCCTGCCAGAGACGCTCTGTCTCCCACGGATCGGCTCCAATTACGAGCTCGGCGAGATGGTCGATTGCGTTGCCGATAGCACGACCCCAGTTCCGAATGCCAACTTCACCCAGACCGTGATGACCTGCATCGGTATCGACTCGAACGATGAAGTAGCCTCGTCCGGCTTCGTCCTGGACCGAGAAGTGTCGAATTTGTGTGACTTTCATTGATTTCCTCTTGTCGGGGCGACTCGCCGTTTACCAGTTAGTTTTTGCACCATCGGGCCGTCGTAATTGCAGCCCGAAGGTCTGTGGGTTTTCGTAAGCGCCTTCAGCTTCGTCGATATCGAAATCAACACCAAGACCCGGCACATCAGGGCACAAGGAGTAACCGTCATCCCATTCGATTTGCCGGGGGAAGAGTTTTGTGTCCCTGATTCCCGGTTGGCTTGGCATTTCCTGTGCGCCAACGTTTGACGACGCCATACACAACGAAACGCACGCAGCGGCAGATACCGGCCCCAGTGGGTTATGTGGGACGATGTCGATGTAGTGGGTTTCAGCCCAGTGGGTGATTTTCAGGGCTTCGGTGAGACCACCCACGATGCAGAGGTCAATTCGTGCGTAATCGATCAGATCTTCTTCTATAACGATTCGGAACGGCCATTTTGAACCCCACTGTTCACCGGCAGCGATTGGCACGTTTACCTGTTGTCTGAAATTGCGGTAAGCGCCTGGGTTTTCAGACCTGATCGGGTCTTCGACAAAGAAAGGTTTATATTGCTCGAGGTCCTTGCACATTCGCGCAGACAGTGAAGGCTCAAGGCGGGTGTGAACATCGATACACAGTTGAGTCTCCCATCCCACGGCATCTCTGACGCGACTGAACGACTCAACAGTCTTGTCGATAGATTCCAAAGGATCGAAGACACCTACACCGTTTTCGTCATACTGCGATGTTTCCAGCTGGTGCCATCGAAGGTACTTCCAACCATCGTCTTGAAGGGATTTTGCACTGGCAACTACGTCATCTAGCTCAATGCCTTGTACGTGTGCGTATGACGCGACTTTGTTACGCACCGGACCACCGAGGAGTTTATAGACCGGCTTGTCAACCGACTTACCTTTGATGTCCCAAAGTGCAATGTCGATCGCTGAAATTGCACACGAGTAAACAGTGTCTGCCGGGAAGAACCCTGAACGGAACATATCCTGCCACAGTCGCTCGGTCTCCCATGGATCAGCGCCAACTACAAGTTCAGACAGGTGCTCAATAGCGCTACCTATTGCTACTCCCCATCCACGCATACCTATTTCACCCAGACCGTAAATACCTGCGTCGGTATCCACCCTGACGATGAAGTAGCCGCGACCTGATTCGCCGCGCACTGAAAAGCTCCTGATCTGAGTGACCTTCATGAGTTTCCTTACTTACTGGGAACAAATTTCCGGCGAAGTTTACTCTTGAAAATGAATCAACAAAGTCGAATCGAAGACTGTTAGGTTGAATCTGAGCAAATCAGTGCTGGAAGTAAGGAAATTAAATCTTTGAACATCGGCGACTCAGCTACCCGAAAAATGGTCGTTACATCATCCATGGTCGCCGCATATGCGGAAATCACAGGGGATCACAATCCACTTCACTTAGACGAAGAATTCACCGCAGAAACCCGATTCGGAAAACTTATTTCTCAAGGTGGTATAGCTGTCGGGCTGCTGCATGCTCTGGTAGCAATGGATCTCCCTGGAGCAGGTACCGTGTTTATGAACTAGGAATGGCAATTCCCGGCACCTGTGTTCATCGGTGACGAAATCACTTCAACAGGCACCCTCACATTGTGGAATGCCAAACGTCACCGGGGTGAGATGGAATTCGTAATTACGAACCAAAACGATGACGAAGTCCTAAAAGGTAGCGCTGGTATCTATCAAGCTGTACCCCGAGATTGACCCTCTTGCAGCTGTGATCAAACGGGCGGGAGTGCGCTTGTCTCTGGGAAATCCTAGGGTTTGCTTCAAATACGAATATCGGAAAGTGTTTTTCTGATTAGTTCGTAATTCGTCATTTGATCAGTTGTGGGAGGTTCATATGACGACTGACGCAAGCAGCGGAAAGCTAGACACGATAGGGAAGTGGTCGCTCATCATCGGCCCGGCCCTCGCGGTCATCTTCAACCTACTGCTGCCGACAAACGGATTTGACCCGATCAACCCCGAGTCCTCAAGCGAGTACATCGCTGAACTTGGTGCAGATGCAGGGGTAGCCCAGGTCTATATGGTTCTGATATTGATCGGAGTGGTTCTGTACACCAGGGCGATCATTGGACTGTATCGAGCGGCACCTGAGGGTGCTGCAAAGATGCGACTTGGCATCGGCATGATGGGGGCTGCTGCTGCTCTTTCTTTGTGGGGAGTAGCAATTGGTCTCGGTTTAGCCGAAGCGAGTACATCGGAAAAGGTGGTTGATGCAACGGCAGCAGGTGCCGCGGAAGCTGCTGCACCCGCAGGCCTAGTTGCATCGGCTATGCATGCCGCCTACTTTGGTGTTCTTCAAGTGGCGACATATGTTGGATACATAGCTTTGATTCCAATTGGCGGCGGAATCGCTGCCAGCGGCATAGTCCGTAAAGAATTTGGCTGGGTTATCAGCCTACTGGGACTCGCAACAATAATCCTGACCTCGATCTTCCCGGTGAAGACTGAAGAAGGAATCATGCTCTTTGGAATCCTCGTCCTGATTTGGGGAATCGTGTTCCTCGCCATGGGGCTTCAAATTGCACGAGACGATATGAGCTAAAGCAAACTATTTCAGGCAGAAACAAAAAAGGCGCACCACTCGGGGAGGTGCGCCAATTCTTTTTAAGCTGTGAAACTAGGCCGTGAAGTAGCTTCCGCCGTTTGGCGATATCGTTTGACCTGTAATGTAGTTTTGCTCGTCGGACGCAAGCATGACTGCGACTGACGAGACATCTTCGACTTGTCCTGGGCGCTTGAGCAAAGTGAGGGCAACAACGCCCGCTCCTCCACCTGAGCGCAGTTCCTCGCGGGTGAGATCAGTCTCAATAATCCCTGGCGAAATTGAGTTCACAAGGATGTTGTGAGGAGCTCCCCAACGTGCGAGAACCTGCGTTAGTGAGATGAGTCCTGCTTTCGATGCCGCGTAGTGAGCAGTCGTTGGTCCACCGTATAGCCCGCTGACAGACGCAATATTGATGATGCGTCCGCCACCGGAGTCGACCATGTCGGGAAGTACTTCCTGCGAAACCATAAATGGCCCTTTAAGGTTGACCGCCATGATCTCGTCCCAGTCGTCTTCAGTAACAGTGTCGATTGGTCCTTGCTTGTTGATCCCGGCATTGTTCACCAGAACGTCTATGTCGCCTTCGGAATCGATAATGTGGCTCACCCACGACTTGATCGAATCTCGGTTAGTGACCTCAACGGGGGTCATGTAGGCGGTAGTTCCGAGCTCAGCCATCGCCTGACAAGTCTCTTCTGCAGACTCGGCATCGCTCACGTAGCTGATAGCGACCGCCTTGGCTCCCTCTTCAGCAAACGCTAATGCAATTGCCTTTCCGAGTCCGCGTCCGCCTCCGGTTACCAGGCAGACCTTTCCGGTTAATCTGTCACCCATGGTTCTCCCTTTCGGTCAACTAAGTAGCGTGGTTACTTCCAGCTGACTTCACCAGGTTCGATGTCCTTGATCCAAAGCGCCGCACCTTCACGTCGTGGGAATGGGAATCCAGGCCTCCGACCATGATCGGTCGCCTGGAGATCTTTGAGCTTGGTTTCGCTGACCTCAATACCAAGACCAGGTTTGTCGCCCATGACGATCCAGCCGTCTTCGATGTGGTTGTCCCACGAATCGAACGCGCTTTCACGACCCGGATCAACCACTTCCATCATGTTGTGATTTGGAAGAGCCGCAGCTAGATGCGCCATGAAGTTCGCAGGGCAGTTCATCATCGTTACTGGAATCTCGTAGGCGTAGCACATGTTTGCTACCTGCCGAGCTCCAGTGATACCTGAGTGGCCGACACCAACGTTAGCTATATCGATTGCCTGTTGAGAAATGAGTGGGTACATCTGCCCAATGTCGTTCAGATTCTCCCCGGATGCAACAGCAGCTGAAATATTGCGTGCAACCTGTCGAAGACCGTCGTAATCCCATCGGCGTGCAGGCTCTTCAGCCCAGAAAAGTTCGAAGTGTTTTTCGATCTCGTTGATGTACCTGATTGCCTGTTTTGGTGACCAGTACTCATTGGTGTCGATCATTAAGTAAGGACGGCCTTTTACCTTGCTGAACGCATCGCGCATTATTCCGATACGGCGCAGGTCATCTTTCATATTCAGACCAATTTTGATCTTGCCGCCTTCGACTCCAACATCCGCCATTCGCGAGTAGAAAGTGTGGAGTTCATCATCGCTCAGGTTGTAACCAATGTCTGACGCATATGCCTTGGCTCGACCTTCACGTGCCCCCAACGTTTTCCAAATTGGCTCGTCGTTGAGTTTCGCCTTGAGGTCCCACAACGCGACGTCGATAGCGGCGATAGCGCCGTTAACTTCGCCTTCGTTGTTGCCTTTGTGAACCCAGTCGACCATGTCTTTCCACAGTCCGACCACGCCACGTGGGTCTTTACCCTCGATCACGTGGAAGAGGCTTTCAACGGCGTCGTTTCCTGCCGGTGCCATTCCAGAGATGCCTTCATCGGTGTCGATCCAGAGGATCGCCATGCCCATGAGGTCGTCACCGGCGGGGTAGTTTGCGTCACCAATCGCCCGATCGAGCTTTTGGATGTATTTCTCGAGTCTGTATCCAG
>CAYYMP010000052.1:0-14029 GCA_964472915.1 uncultured Dehalococcoidales bacterium
CAGCAGGAGTAAGCGCTAGCGCGTTCTCACACTGCCTTTGACCATCGATGCTTCGTCGCTGGCGAGGAACGCGAACACCTTCGAAACCTCGTCGGGTGAAACTAGCGCACCAATCTTGGTTTCAAGATCTCCGGAACGCCCACCTGCCTCGTGCATGTCTTCCACATTCGAAATTTTCAGAGGCGTTGCAACAGCACCCGGAAGAACATCGTTTACGCGGATGCCGTACTTCTCAAGGTTTGATTCCATGACCAGGGCGAGTCCATGAACTCCGCCCTTCGATGAGCCGTAGGCAAAAGAAGAGCTACCGCCGTGAACTCCAGCACCTGATGCTGTCAGCACGATCACACCATTCCGCTGCCGTTTCATGACACCAGTCACGTGCTTGCAAATGGTGAACGTGCCGCGCATGTTGATATCAATGACGGTGTCCCAGGTATCGTCAGGAAACTCGTCGAGTTCAACCGCAGCGCCCTGGAGAACCCCGGCGATGTGAATAAGCACGTCGATTCCACCACCGAGCCAGTTTTCAGCTGCAGCAACCGCGCCAGAAACAGCTGCATCATCTCGAACGTCGACGTGCCAGTAACGTGCGTCGCCACCAGATTCGTTGATGTCGGCAATAGTTGCTGCACCGTCTGTGTCGTTCACATCAAACGCCGCTACTTTTGCACCTTGCGCTGCGACGCGCATGGCTGTTGAACGACCGATTCCGGTTGCTGCGCCTGTAACGATTATTCGTTTGCCACTGAGATCTGGCATTCTGAGCTCCTGCTTAGATCAATTACCGGACGATGTTTACTCGTCCCACTTAATTCCTACTCGATCGGCTACACGCCTGATTCCCTCGGCCGCTAGCGGGATTTTCTCTGGCGGAAGATGTTCAACAAGAACGTGAGCCTTCGGATTTACCTTCTGGAGCCCAAGTAGCAGCGCTTCGTTGTCGAGCAGACTTTCAGGTTGGTCGATTATCGACTCTTCAAGGTGAGGTAGAAGAGCTTCTACAACAGTGAAATCCTTGGCATGACAGCCCAGAATTCGGTCAGGAATGAGTTCGTAAAAGTCGTTGATGAGTTTCGTGGTGTTGTATGCGGTGTCGATCGAATCCACGAAGTTCACTGGGTCCATGTTTAGGCCCAAGTTCTTGGATCCAACATCGTCGATCAAGTCTTTGACCTTCTGAGGACTCGATACCGGGCAAACGATTCCGCCTTCGACCGCGATCATCACACCTTCGTTTTCAGCGACCTTGCAAATCTGCTTGGTGCTGTCGACGAGTCGATCCCATACTTCCGGAGAGTGATTGTCCGGATGAGGCATCCATCCACCTTTTGGGTTCATCGAGCCAGGGCGCAAGTATGTGTTTGGACTGCCGAGTCGGGAAGTGACGTTCACCATCCGCTTTACGAACTTGATCTCTTCTTTTCGAACGCTCTCGTCGTCCGAAACGAGATTTCCACCATAGTTCCCAACGGTTTGAGGCATCGGGAAGCCGCGTTCGCTGAACATCGACTTCAGGCGAGAAACATCTTTGTCTTTCATGGACTGGGGGTCGCTTACTCGGATTTGAACCGTTCTGAAGCCGTGTTCGGCTACGTTGTCCAGTACCGCACCGTCGATCGCTTTCCAGTCGCCTGGTACCAGACCTGCAACACCCAGAAGCATAAAAAGACCTTTCTGCTAACTTCACGCTTACAACGGGCGAACGAAGTAACCCAACTGAGATACTTGAACGAGTCTTGAACAACCGAACTCAACCGGTTTGCCCGCATCAATTCGTCAGCAGAACACTTTATCGTTCTCAAACGGGTTTTTGTGAAAAATAGCCGGTGAATTTGTCACGGTAGAAATGCAAACAACTAATCAAACTTCAATTGGTAAAGAGTGGCAGCGAGCAGTTGAACTGGAGCACGCCCAGTCAGATCGACTGAGAGAAGACCTGGATGACGGAGACTTCTGGAAGCCGGTCGCCCATAGATTCACCCCGCCGTCGAAAGAAGAAGCGGGGAATGACGACACCGTTGTTCAACTCGCGAATCTGATTTCCTCGAACGAGACCGTTCTAGATGTTGGCGCAGGTGCTGGACGAATAGCCCTCCCGATTGCCGATCATGCGAAACATGTAACTGCTGTCGAACCATCGGAAGGAATGCGGGAGCGGATGGTTCAAACTGCGGAGGCGTGGGGAATTTCTAATCTGTCGATCATCGACTCCGAATGGCAACGGACTGAAGTTGAACCTCACGATTTAGTCGTTTGTGCTCACGTGGTGTACACGGTTCAAGACATCGAATTTTTCGTTCAAAAACTGAGTGCAAACGCGAAAAAACATGTGGCGTTGATCTCGTTCAAACGCCCGGCCATGGCGCAGTACTTACCGCTCTGGGACTCAGTACACGGTGAGGTGCGAATTGCTCTGCCGAGTCTCACAGAGATCGAACAGTTATTGCACGCGCTCGATATCGATTACGAAAAGATTCCTCTCGATCCATGGATTTCACGACCGTTCAAGACAATCGAACAAGCTCAAACTGAATCAGAAGCACGTCTGTTTATCTCACCGGGTTCAGAAAAATCTCAAATTTTGTCTAGCGTTCTTGAAGATTCACTTGTTGAAGTTGATGGTGGGTACCGATTCAAATGGTCTGAGCCTCATCGCCCATTCATCGTGCTGTGGAATACTGGGTGACTCGTCAACTCGGACCGTTCATCTGTTCGATGTAGTATTCCGACTGGTGCACCAAATCAACTTTAGCGCGGATACGAGCCATGGTAGATCGCTCATCACAAGAAGACTCTCTGCAGATAGAGAACAAAGATGCTCGCCTTGTTCAGTCACCGCCCGATGTCGAAGAACTCGACGAGCTACAGGATGTAATTGAAGGGCTTGTTGAGTCTGGTGACAGCGCGCAGGCTGTTTCGGAGCTTCAAGAACTCCGAGTGCCAGACAAAGCTGAAGTGCTCGGTGAAATTACCGCTACGAGTGAGCAGGTACTCCTTGGCAACCTGACCAACGAAGAGATTGCAGACGTTCTTGAACATATGGACGTAACCCAAGCAATCGAAGTATCGGGACTCATCGATATCGAACGTATGGCCGGAGTCCTTGATCGAGTGTCGAACGACGTAGCGGCTGATGTCTTGCGCGGAATAGATTGGGCTGATGCGGCGCGAATTCTCTATCACATGGAAGACCGTTCGTCTGTTGGTAATTTGCTCCTGTACCAGGACGATGATGCCGGTGGATTGATGTCTACGGAGTTCGTCGCGTTGCGCGAAACCTGGACGACTGAACGTTCACTGTACGAGCTTCGAAACTCTGGACTTGATCCAGAAGATATGGGGCAATTATTTGCCGTTGATGATTCCGGAGTGCTGGTAGGCGTTCTCGAATTGGCAGAACTGGTGTTTTCTCCAAAAGGGACAACAGTCCGTGGTGTCATGAACCCCGATGTAGTTTCGGTTGAGACTGGAACCGATCAGGAAGATGCTGCAAGGTTGATGCAGCGCTACGAAATCCGCACGATTCCAGTTGTTGATCGGCACGGTGTGCTGGAAGGCACGATCGCGATTGAGGACATTGTTGATGTGTTTCAGGAAGAAGCCACCGAAGACATGTTCCGCATGATCGGTGTGCAAGGAGATGTTCGTAATCTTGACTCGTTCCGGGGCAGTTTTCGTAGTCGAGTTCCGTGGCTACTCGTCAACCTTGGGACGGTGCTCGCCGCCGGTGTTGTTCTCAATATGTTCACGAGCACCTTGGATTCGTTGACGATACTTGCGGTTTACTTGCCAGTTGTGATGGGTCAGGCAGGAATTGCGGGGAGCCAAACACTGACTATCATTGTTCGTTCCATGGCACTTGGTGAAATAAACACGGCGGATGCGCGGATCCTTGCACTAAAAGAAGCGGTTCTGGCGTTTGCCCAAGGTGCAGTGGTTTCTGCAGTGATCGCTGGAATCGTGCTTGCCTGGCAACAGGATCTGGTGATGGCTGCAATCGTGTCTGGAGCGTTGTTTCTAAACATGCTGATTGCAGCATTGTCAGGTGTGGCAATCCCGTTCACGTTGAAAGCCATAAAGATTGACCCCGCAACGTCGTCCTCAGTGTTCTTGACGACGATTACCGATATCGCAGGCATAGTTGCATATATGGGATTGGCAACGGCTTTTCTGCACCTGTTGGTCGACTAAAAAGCTACCCGCCCAGAATCGTGTACCACTTAGCGAGAACGGCTTCTCCGAGTCGCCCTCGTACACCGTCGTCAGGTAGCAGAGGTGCATCAACCATTGAATACGACCAGCTAAGTGAGCCTGCAATTTCAGGTCGTTCTGCTATTGCCTGGAAGAGAGCTTCGAGAGCTGCAGCTTGAGCGTATTCACCTGACGGGTCGGATTCGGTCGGTGTAGGTCGAGCATGAACGGTGTAGAAGAACGTCGGGTTGCCCCAACGTTCGTGAACAGTGTCGACACGCTCCGCAAACTGTGACTCGTAGTATTCAAGGTACTCGTCGAATGTGGTGTCGGCAGGAAGCGTTGGGACACCAACGTCGTAGGTGGTGACACCGTTGTAGTCGGCTAGACCCGGGAATTCGTAATTCTTGTTGCTTCCGCTGATCAGAATTTCACCGGAATAAATGCTTCTGATCTTTTCGATTAAGCGTTGTTGTTCCGCTTCAAAGGCAACAATGAACGGATCATCCGAAGGTTTGTCGATGTATTCATACACGTGGAACAGTGGACCCGGGACCATCATGTATTCGGCCTGAATTATTTCAGCGACGGTTGCGTTCCACGTCCACATTTCATCAGCCAGCAACAACCAGCCGCTCCACCAATCTTCGTCCTTTGGCTGGTTGTATGAATCAGACCCTCCAACCGCTTGTTCCATGTTGAATTGGGGACCGAAGAATATTTTGAGCCCAGCATCTCTCGCCAATTGAGCCTGAACGAGTGCATCCTCGATTGGAGTGGCGACTGATCCGCCAACTACTGGACGGTACTCAAGAGTTGGGACAGGGTGCGTCGTGCCGTACGACCAGATCGAAGAAATAACTACCGTGTCGGCGCCAATATCAGCGATTCGCTCATAAGTGGATTCAGAAGTTGAAGTGAACGATTCGCTGAAGAAATCTGGTGTGTAAACACCTTTAGAAAACCCTTCACGGACTGCGTATTTAGGAGCAATACCTGGCCACTTAACGACCCAGTCGTTGACAACCTGTCCATCGAATTCCGTGAACACACCCTTGCCGAAGGATTCGAGCTGTTCGCTCCTCAGCTCATACTTGTAGTGCAAATCGCCTGTGTGCCCGAACTCAACTGTCGCTTCATACAGCCAGGGGTTTATCTCTGACTGTTGAAGCTGCACTCCGTCGCCTAAAGCTGGTCGATTGCCAGCAATCCAGATTTCAGCATCTCGTGGTGTTTCTGGAGGGACAGAAACTCGGAACGTGACTTCCAGGGATCCGTCGGGCCTACGGGCATTTCGGTCGCGTTGCCCTTCCCATCTTGTGATTACATCGAGATGCTCACCGTCTTCTTCAGGGAACGTGACGGTTCGCCATCCGTCTTCCAAACCAGGCGAACCATCCATGCCTTTGTGATCATCTCCAAGGACATATCGGTACTGGGTCTCCCATCCCGGAGCCCAGGATCCGAGAACAGTCGTGAATGTTCCGTCGCCTGCTGGTTCTAACCAGGAAGAAGGTCCCATGTTCAGAACGATTCGTTCGTCCTCGGGTGTTCCGGGTGGTGGTTGGACGCGTAGGGTCAAAAGCGGCCAGCCGACATTCACCCAAGATTCAACGATATCGGTTTGGCGAGTATTTGAGTCAGGAACAATGAGGCTCCTGATGACCGATTGACCATTGCTCTTTTTCTCGTCCGCAACGCCAATCGGGCCGATTGTGTAGAAGTACTCGAAATGCGCACCTACAGGTAGGTGGAATGTTGCAGTGGCGCGCGACTCATTGCGTTCTAAGAGCGGAATCGAAAGGTTGCTGGGTGTTAGTGGACGCGCCGGGTGTGCGTCACGTGCACCGAGCTGGTGAAGTGTTCCGCCCAGCTTGATCCATGAGGATTCCGGAGTGCTTTCTGGAAGCTCAACCTCGAATTCGACTTCGACGAGTGTTGATGGAGTGATCTCCACACGGACGTTGACACCTTGGTCTGAATCCAATTCGACAATCTGCTGGACAGGCAGGAAATCACCTGTATTTGAGTGAACGAGCACACTGTGCTGTCCGAATGGAAGGTCGTTGACCGTGAATGTGCCGTCAACTCGACTTCCGATGTGAACACCCGATATAGAGACGTCTGCGTCGAGTACAGGTTGACCGGTAGTGGCATCGATGACGGTTCCGCTGACAGAACCCGAGTCGTAATCCTCCCGCAGGTCTACCCATGTTCCGACCGAGTCTTCGATAGCGGATATTCCTTCTTCAATGAGTAGGAATCTGTACTGCATTGAGAAAAGTTCCCCGAGTGCTTCTCGAGTTGCGAATTCCTGGCAGCATCCCTCGCCGTCAAAGCGGTCATATGCGTAGCGGAGTATGGATCCTATTTCCATATCTGCGGAAGTTTGATAAACGCCGCCGCCGAGGTTCTTCATTCGGATATGACGGTCTAAACCGCCCTTGATATCGAATACTGACAGATAGATCGGTGCGTCATCGGGAGTGTTCCTTGGGACGTTTACCGAAAAGGTGATGTCCTGGCGCGGCAACTGAATGACTGCTGATTCATCACCACCGCTTGAACTCGGTGTCGAACTGGTGTTCCCATCTCCACCTGACGGTACTACCGGTGTCTTGTCACCTTGAGGATCCGGACTGGTGCTCGAAACGGTAGTTGGAGTCAGTTGGTCGTTTGACGAATCTGATTCGTCATCGCCCTTTGGACCACACGCGACAAACGCCAAAAGCAAAACGGGCACGAGTAGTAGCAGCGATGTTTTGCCAAACCTACCCATGCCCGTCTCCTTCAGTTGTTTTCTGGTGTTAGCTTCCTTCTACGAACGCTGTGACCATGTGCCGTCGCTGAATTTTGCCGGTTGCTGTTCGAGGTAACTCGTCAGCAATGTAGACGGTGTCAGGAACCTTGAAATCGGCAAGTTGTTCTCGGCAGTGCGAACGAATCGCCTCCTGATCAGCGTCGCCTTTGAGAACTACAGCGGCGTGAACTACCTCGCCGTACTTTTCGTCTGGAACTGCGAAACATACAGCTTCGGCGACCGCGGGGTGCTGAAGCAGAACTCCGTCAACTTCGAGAGGAGAAATCTTCTCGCCACCGCGGTTGATCAATTCCTTAATTCGGCCGGTAAGCGTCAAATAACCATTTGCATCGAGGAAACCTTGGTCACCTGTTCGGAACCACCCGTCAACGAATGCCTCGGCGTTCGCTTCAGGGTTGTTGTTGTACCCGTGCATAACGTTGGCACCCTTGATGACAACTTCACCGATATCACCAGTTGACTGGAGGTTGCCTTTAGCTTCCATATCCATGATTGCCACTTCGACGCCTGTTGCCTGACCGACGGTTCCGGGAATGCGGTCGCCTGGAGGCATTGGCGAGGATGACATCTGATGGGATGCTTCGGTCATGCCGTATGCCTCGAGCACGGGTGCATTGAATCTGGATTCAAGGCGTTCGAAGACGGCAGGCGCAAGTGCGGCTGAGCACGAGCGAATAAACCTGAATGATTTCTCAGGTGCGTTGTCGTCATCTGCACGCATTAGCAAAATTTGGTGGATTGTCGGTACAGCCGAGTACCAGGTGGCGTTCGTCTCGCGTTGAATGTCCCAGAAAGTTGAAGCCGAGAATCGCGGCGGCACGACGATCGAACCACCTGAGTTCAACGTTGAAAGGGAGGCACCCATCAGACCGTGGACGTGGAACAGTGGCATGACGATTATCGACACGTCTTCAGGTGTGAGTTCGTAGTGCGATTTGATGTTGTTGATCGAAGCCATAAGGTTCGCATGGGTTAGCGGGACACCTTTGGGACGACTGGTCGTGCCTGACGTATGGAGGAACAGTGCAACATCGCTCTCTGATGGTGGAGTCGGGTCAACTGACTTGGTTAGAGCCGATCCGTTCTGGCTCAGCGCAGTCTTTGATCCGTCAAGTGATGCTTCAACAACAGGAATACCGAGCGCGTTAGCCGCGTCTCGACCGAAGTGATCACCAGGTGGAACGATAGCCATTTGTGAGTCGGCGTCTTCCATGTAGAACTTGAACTCATCTACTGTGTATGCGGAGTTCAACGGCGCGGTTACTGCGCCCGCTCGAGCTACTGCAAGAAACAGAACCATGAATTCAAGCGAATTAGGAACGATGATCGAAACCGGTCGACCGGGTTTGACTCCGGCACCCGCAAGTAGTCCTGCTACCCGTTCGATCTCATCGGCGTAAGCCGCATAGCTGAGAGTAGGACCGCCAGGAATGATTACCGAGTTATCGGATGAATTTGCCGGGTTAAGCAGGTTTGCGAGTGTGTTCGTCGACATGTTTTTCCATATGAGCCGCTCGGGTTGATAGGGGCGTAATCCGAGCAAATGACAGAGTTCTAAGTCCGGTTATCACCGAAATCCGCAGCGAATTGTATTCCCGATCCGGTGTGTTGGCACGACTAGATTAGGTCTTGCGGACGGTTGATGCTGCGGCGATCAACATTCCCACAGCAAACGCTCCAAGTACGAGGATTTCAGTGGATACATCGGCAAGAGACGATCCCCTGATCATGATGTCCCGAAGTGCACGGTTGGCGTATGTGAGAGGCAGCGCACCACTCACTCCCTGGAAATATCCGGGCAGTTGCGAAGTAGGCAGGATTACTCCGGATAAGAAGATTTGTGGTGCGATCAACAGTGGGATGAACTGGACGACCTGGAACTCGTTACGGGCGAAAGTGGACACGAATATTCCCATTGAGACGGACGTAATCGTGACGATCAGAAGAATCAGAATGATGTCCCAAAGTTGACCCGAATAGTCGACTCCCACCACAAACAAGGTGTAAATGAGGATGATGATCGACTGGACGAGTGCGAAAACGAGGAATCCTGCAAGATAGCCAACGAGCAGGTCAGACCGGGTGACTGCGGTTGATAGAAGTCGCTCCAGAGTGCCTTGAGATCTTTCTCGCAGGAAGCTGATTCCGGTTAAAACGAACACGAAGAACATTGCCATCGTGGCGATCAAGGCAGGAGCTGCCTGGTTCAGAATAGGTTTTTGGTCCTGGAAGCTGAACCCAATTAGCGACATAACGATGATTGGTGCGCCAATAATTAGAGCGACGCTGCGGTGATCTCGTCTGATCTCGCGTGCGATGCGAGTAGCGATCGCGATTTTTCGATCAAACATCGGCATCGCCTCCCTTCGACAGGAAGAGAAACGCGTCTTCGAGAGAAGCTGAGTCATCTCCAGTTGACGCTTGTAGCTCCTCTGGAGTGCCGGTAGCGATGAATCGACCACCACGCATGAATCCGAGAGTGTCGCAGTGGGCAGCATCGTCCATGGTGTGACTTGAGATCAGGATTGTTCGACCTGATGCGGTCATTTCCTTGAAACGATCCCAAAAAGAAGCCCTCAGTTCTGGATCCAGACCGACCGTTGGTTCGTCGAGCAACAACACATCTGGCTCGTGAACCAAAGCAGCCCCCAAACTCACCCTTTGTCTCATTCCACCGCTAAGTTCGGTAATGATGCTGTCGGCGCGATCTCGAAGTCCGACCGTGTCCATTGCCATTTCGACTGCATTTCGCCTGATCGACTTATCCGACAATCCCTGCATTCGAGCGAAGAAATCGAGGTTTTCCCGTACGGAGAGGGCTTCGTACAAGGCATTGAGCTGCGGCATATACCCGACTGAATCAGCCAATTCTGAACCAGGTTGTTTTGCGAGGATGGATACCGTTCCCGCGTCAGGTTTTAGTTGCCCGATCAGTATTTTTACGAGTGTGGTCTTGCCAGCACCGTTCGCTCCCAACACTCCGAATGTTGATCCGCTCGGGATGTTGAGATCAACCCCGCGCAGAACCTCTCGACCTCCATAAGAGAACGTCAGATCTTTTATGGCTACTGCACTTGAGATTTCTCTACTCCCAACTCCAAGTAGTAGTTGCACTCAATGGTGAATTAGAACTGACTTCAACATGGCCGGTGTTCTCAAATCCCTCACTCGCCAGACGTGTGCCATCAACGGTCGTGGTTTGTGGTTCGACACAAAGGGCATGTTCAGGCGAGTAGAACATGAAGTGAGTAATTTCTTCAGATCCATCCATCGTCAGTGTGAGTTCTGGCCACTTCAGAATTGCTTTGCCGTTTGTCGAACGCAGGAAACAACCGTCCACTTCACCAGTGGCGAACTTGGTTCCATCGAGGAGTCTACGAGTTGTATCTGTTACCTCAAAGCTTCCAGTTGCGGTGACTGTCGAATCGAGTTCCCATTGACCTTCGATGTCAGCTTTAGCTTCAACAACGTCTGATCCGAGAGATTTGTTGAACCAAGGGTGCCACCCAACGCTCCCAGGGAACGAACGGGATTCGTTGTCGGATGCCGTGAGTGTCATCGTTTGTACGAAGTTATTTCCATCAAGAGAGAGTGCGTACTCCACCTTCCCCTCGTAGGGCCACGGTTCTTCAAGATCAATCGAGAGAACGAGCGATGATTCAGCTTGCGAAATGACTTCCCACGGACGTTCACGAAGCAGTCCGTGAATGGCGTGAGGCGGAGAGTTGACCGGCATGAAATGATCGCCGTCACTTGCGACAAGCCGCCCATCTCGCAAGCGATTTACCCATGGAGCCATGATGAATGAGCCGTCTCCGTGAGGTAGTTCGGTTGGATCGAGCTGCTTTGTGCCACCCGCCAACAGCTCGTACTCTGCACCGTTCTTTCTTACCCGGATTGATCGAAGAGAAGCACCGGCATCTGGTGAGATTGTCACGGTAGCGGTGTCATTAGAAATAGAAATGTTGTTGGGCATGCGTTTTGGAATTCAGATAAGGGTTATCATTCGCCGGTTTCGAGCAAATCCTAATGCCAGACATACTTTCGGTCGAGTAGCCGGAGTATGAATTCTGCGATAACCAAAGGCTGATTATCCAATGTCCGAAATCTTCCCTAACGCCGATGCGACAACCGTTCATTTCGCACACGTCGCCTACCGAATGGAAGAGCGATATCAACTTCGTAGCCCGAAAGTGAACTACTTCCAGACCTGGTCAGCCGAAGACACCATGGAACGTATTGTTGGGGCAGACGTTTTTGTTGTTTCGGGTTTCTGGAATAACGACCTTCTCAAAAACGCCGGAAAGCTCAAGTACATCCAGTCGATCGGTGCTGGATACGACCAGTTCCCGCTGGACGAGCTGAAAGAGCGTGGGATCCTGCTCGCCAACGCTTCTGGTGTGAACCAGAACGCGGTTGCCGAACATGCAATGTCGTTGATTCTCGGTCTAAACCGTCACATCCACACAGGCCGAGACAACCAACGAAATCATGTTTGGCGGGGTATGCTCGGCGACCTTTCGAAGCGTGAAGATGAGTTGATCGGCAAGACAATTGTGATCGTCGGAATGGGAGCAATTGGATCACGCCTTGCTCGGTTTGCTAAAGCTTTCGATATGAAAGTACTGGCGACCAAACGCAATCCCGACAGTGCAGAAGGACCAGCTGATGAAGTTGTGACTCCGGACAAGTTAGCTGACATTGTTCCAGATGCTGATTTCGTCGCACTTACTTGCCCACTGACGCCTGAAACCACGAATCTAGTCGATGCCAGCTTCCTGGACTCGATGAAATCGTCTGCTTATCTGATCAACGTAGCCCGAGGTGGATGCGTGGACGAACCAGCTCTCGAAGCCGCGTTGAAGTCGGGCGCAATTGCCGGAGCGGGAATCGATCACTTCTGGGACGAGCCGCTCCTTGAGAACTCGCCTTTCTGGGACATGGAGAACGTAATCATCACTCCTCATACCGGAGGTGAGACGAGACTTTACGAAGAGCGGGTCTTAGACATCCTTGACGATAACCTTGGTCGCCTCTGGGCAGGTAACAGTGAGCTTCGTAACCTGATCGTTTAAAGCAAAAAGGGCAGACATATGTCTGCCCTTTTTAAATTGTCTTGAGATGACTATGCGGCTTCGTTAGCTGCCTCGAGCATTGTCGACGAAAGAATGCCGTAAACAGAAGTCCATGCTTCCTTGGCTTCTGGTGTCCACTGTTCACCCAAACCTTGCTCAAGCGTCCAGAGCAGTGCAGCACCTACCGAGTTGTAGTGAGCTGGGGTGACACCGTACTCACCGTGACGCTTTCCGAGAGCCTGCACAGCAGGAACGAGCTTGTCTGGGTGATTCAGAGTGGCAACGGCAAAAGAAATGGTTGCCATTAGCTGTTTTTTCTGAAGTGAGAGATCCTCTTTGAACAGGCTTCGAGCATCAGCATCGAGTTCGAACAGCTTGTTGTAAAAGAGGTCGGCGGCAGTTTCTTTGATCGGCTTTACTGCAGCCCAGTTGTTTTTGACCAGCTTGACCTGGTCATCTGTTAAATCGGGCATTGAAATACTCCTGGGCTATTTCGTAGGTTATTTGGCACGCATTGTTCGCCGTACCGACTTTTGTCCACTTTCAGCTTCGCGAACTCAGAGCGAGTAGTACTTGTGGCAATCACCGATTCGCGCCAGTGTTAGCAACAGGATCAGGTGCAGACGTTACGTGGTTCGCTTGTACTCACGTAGTTCGAAATCCTCACCCGCGGCGTCTTCAGGTTTGTAGCCCAGAGCGTCTTTCGCATGTTGGATATCGAAGATTTTCCACATGTTTTCCGAGGTTGCATTGAAGATGTCGTATTTATGTGATTCGGGGGCACCGATACATAAGTCGATTATTTGTGCTGTGTCACGGTGGCTTAGCCAGAGCGACAGCGCGTATGGCGAAAAAGTCGGGTCGTCAGTCTCGAGCACCCACCCAATTCGCAAGTGAAACGAGCTGACTCCGTGATAGTCGTTGTAGTAACTGCCCAGCGCTTCACCGTAGGCCTTGGCGACTCCGTAGTAGCTGTCCGGACGAATCATGTGTCGTTCCGTTACTAGCTCGTAGTTGTCGCGTTCGAGCAGGTGGAAATTACCTTCGTTGATGTGTTTCCACGGTGGATCGAGGTAAAAACCACCTTCGGCATGGTTTGAGCTAGCGAAGATCACCCGCTTCACGCCAGAGCGTTTTGAAGCTTCGAAGACGTTGTATGTCGCAACAAAGTTGTTCTGGAGAATCGACTCCCAGGAGCCTTCCGGTGATCGGTCTGCAGCTAGGTGTACGACTGTGTCGATCCCTTCAAACGCGGGCTGAATCGCATCCAACTCATCGAGATTGGCGACGGTCGATTTGATCCCCGGTACTTCTTTGAGATCCAACGAGGAGAATTCGTATTTGTCACTGAGTTTGTCGATCAAAATGGAACCGATCAGGCCAGCTCCACCGGTGATTAGAACTTTGCGTTTCTCGTTCAAATGTTCCTACTTTGACCTGTACTCGGACCCGGCGCGGTCTTGCGGCTTGTACCCGAGTGCTTCTTTGGCGTGAGAAATGTCGAAAATTTTCCACGTGTTGTCGGAAGTGGCATTGAATATGTCGTACTTGTACGAGTCTGGTGCACTAATGCAAAGATCCATGATCTGAACAAGATCACGATGGCTCAGCCACAACGTCAGACCATGTGGGTTCACGGTCGGATCATTGTCTCGGATCACCCAACCAATCCTCAGGTGAAAAGAGTTCACTCCGTGATAGTCGTTGTAGTAGCTGCCGAGTGCTTCGCCGTATGCCTTCGCAACACCATAGTAGCCGTCTGGACGGATCTGGTTTTTCTCTGTCACCAACTCGTAACCATCCTGTTTAAGCAGGTGGTAGTCGCCTTCATTGACGTGTTTCCATGGTGGGACGAGATAGTTGCCACCTTCCGCATGGTTGGAACTGGCAAAGATGACTCGCTTCACTCCGTTTCGTTTCGCCAACTCAAATACGTTGT
>CAYYMP010000053.1:0-13830 GCA_964472915.1 uncultured Dehalococcoidales bacterium
GCCTCTCTCACTCCGCCAGTGCTGCAGCTGACGCTAAGATCTACATTACGAACAAGGCGTCAAACTTGACCACCGAGAGTTCACCTCCGGCTGGTCGAACAAATGCAAGCACGGTGTATGGGACTTACGCCTCGGCTGTAACGTCGGGTACGTCTGCACGTGACATTGTCACCGACTCGGACACGTTCATCGTGACCGTAGTTGACTCAGACCTCAACACGACTGACACAGTCACGGACAACAACAGTGGCGCGTTCTACCAGCACGACTCTGCTGCGGCAGGTGACGTTCTGGCAGTAAACGACTCTGGATTAGCCGGTTTCAACGAAATTGGTGACCAGTTCCGAATCGTTCTCGATGACGCTACTAAGCCAATCGTTGGTGCGACAACTGACATCAAATTGATTCACAACACCACGAACCAGGTAATCACTGGTCTGGTTGTAAGTGAGATCTTCTCCGCTGGTGACGGTGTTTCTAACGCCGGTATTATCACGGTGAACGTTACTGTTGCGCAGACACACACCGCCGGTATCCGGGTTGTTTACCCGACATCCGCGGTCAACACCACTACTGCCCAAGTAAAGAGTGTTGTTGCTACCACTGGTTCTGTTGTGACTCTTACTGAGACTGGTCGAAACACTGGTCGATTCGAGGGTTACGTTCAGGTCAAGGAACGCACCAACTCCTTCACCCAGGGTGTTGACGGTGGTGCTGTAGGCACACCTGCAACAATTGCTGCTGTTGGTGGTCCTATAACTGTTACATACAACGACGTCGCTACTTCTGGTACTGCTGCTAACGTAAAGCGCAGCGTCTCTGGAACGTTGGACACCACTGCACCTAGTGCAACGATTACCACGCCTTCAACTGGAGCAGAAACCCAGAACAGGTTGCCATCGTTCACAGGTAACATCACAGACAACCAGTCTGGTATTGACGTAAGCACATTTGCGCTTTACATCGACCAGACTAACGACGCCGCAAACGGCACAATCGTAATTTCCGCGACTGACACTAGCTCCGCACCTACAATCACCGGTACTGCAGCTAGCATCGACACCAGCGGAACAAGCGATGGTGCATCAACAATGGCGTTCAGCCACACACCTTCAACCGCTATTCCAACTGCTGTATCAAGCACCCCGGACCACGTAGTTGACTTCCAGGTACGTGTAGCTGACCTTGCTGGTAACTACGGTTACTCCGATGCTGATGCCTCAAAGGGCAACATTCAGAACTCGGGTCGACACGGTAACCAGCCTCACACAGTCAAGATCGACCAGGTCATCCCGCAGATTTCATCTGCATCATCTGGTGTAGGTTTTGATGCTGAGACCAGCACTGACAAGGCCAATGTCCGAGACACGATCAAGGTTGTATTTGACGGTAAAGTCAAGGACTCCTCGGTTAGTGCTTCTGACTTCAAGGTCACACTCAGTGGCTCTGGCGGTGTATTCGTACCTGCAAGCGTCACTGTAAACGGTGCTAACGTTTACCTTGACCTTGACTCGACGATTCCGTCGAACAACAAGCCAACAGTTGCGCTTCAGGGCACAATTCAGGACCTTGCCGGTAACTCAACCGACGCTGGTTCCGCAGTCGCTGCCGACAAGCTCGCTCCTGTTGTAACGGTTACTCGCTCAGGCGGTACTGGAACAGGAACTGGTCCGGAAGCTGCTGATGCACTGACCAGTGGCAACATGGTTATTACCGTTTCTTCCGATGAAGACCTTCAGGGTCCACCGGCAATCACGGTTACTGACCTCGTTACTACTCCTGTAGTTGGTAACGTAAACAACGGCACACTTGGTGTTGCTCAGGGTGGAAACGTCTGGGAACTCACCGTTTCTAAGGGTTCATCCGCTTCAGGTAACCGTGCTGTAAAGGTTGTTGCTACTGACTCCGCTGGTAACAGCGCAACAGTCGGTAAAGACACCGAAAAGGCATACACCCTTGACCTCGCGGTTGCAGCTGCAACTTCGACTCCGGCCAACGGTGGAACCACAACTCAGTCGAACCCGTTCATTACTACTGACTTCTCTGGCGACCAGGTAAGCCTGTCCGTCACGTCAGCAACTCTGGACGACGTGGACGTAACTTCAAGTGTTATTGCTTCGGCTGACAACAAGAAGTTCTTCTTCCAGCCAACAACGGCTCTCACCAACGCTGAGCACACATACGTACTCAAGGTGAAGGACGCTGCTGGTAACACTTCGACTACAACCACCAAGTTCACGAAGAAAGACCGAACTGACTTCGTCATCGAGCTCTTCGCAGGTTGGAACGCAGTTTCCGTGCCTTCGAACCCACTCGACAACGCAGTTGGATCAGTATTCTCGAACGCTGGTGTCAAGCAGGTTGTCGCTTACGATGCAACTACTCCGGCTCAGCCATGGAGAATTGCTTCGAAGGTTGATGGCTCCTTCTCATCACAGACCAACCCTGGCCTGGATTCCATCCATGCTGGACACGGTTACTGGGTTGAGACCGGTGACTTCGAAGACCAGAAGGTAGCCCTCCAAGGCCCAACTGGTCCTGGTGACGCTCGACCTGGTCTGACCACGATCCCAACCGGAAACGGCTGGAACCTCGTTGGTGTTGTTGACCAGAGCCGCAGCCAGACTCAGTCTGCTAACAAGAACGCAACGTTGACTCGACCTAACGCAAGTGGTACTGCCACTAACGTGACGTCCTCTACGTACTTCAACACCGTGAACAACGGTCGTGCGTACACGTTCAACACTGTTGCTTCTGAGTTCCGTGCGCTGGTTAGCACAGACACCGTTACCATAGGTTCCGGTATCTGGGTATTCATCAGCCCGCAGGACAACGGCAAGCTCCCACACATCGTCCCATAAAGACGATCGTCTGAGAGTGACAACGTAATAACGGGCGCCCCCCTCCTGATTCTTCGGGAGGGGGGCGTTCTTTTGAATATTTATTCATTTATCTAATTAATTTGACGAGGGAATCATGAAAGCGAGAGCAATAGGCGTACTTATCGTTACCGCAATACTGGCTGGATTGATTTCCGGGTTTAGTGATCGAGTAAATGCCCAGGGTGATATCCCGATGATTCAGGCAATCACGCTTTACGGTGACGTAACCATCTCAGGCGGAACCGATCCCAATGGCATGAAGATCATTGCTCGAATCGGTGATTCTTGGGAGTCAGAACCAGTCATCATTGGAGAGCAGAGTGAAAACAGGTACGTCGGGTTGTTCATCAATCCACCTGAAGAACTCATAGGTCTAGACATCGTCTTCTGGCTCGAAGATCAAGCTAAGGCAGACGAAAAAACTAAGTACGTGTTAATTGATCAAGAAGGACGATTCATCTACAACTGGAACCTTCCACAACTTCGCCAGCAGAATCTTAGCTTCCCGTTCGCACCAGTTCCGACCGCTACACCAACCCCTACACCTACAGCGACGCCAGTCATAGTTGAACCGAGCTTTTACGAAGGACGTGTACGAACTGGTTCACTGCCGCCAGCAGACGGAACGTTGATCTACGCGGTTATTGGCGATTACGTATCACCCTTTGCGGAAGTGTTCCAGGGTACGTATTTCCTGACGCTAGATCCGGTTTTTGACGAATACGAGGGTTTACCAATCGAGTTCTACATTGGCGAAACCAAAGCACTGCAGAAAGACACATTTGTTAGCGGCTCAATAAAAGAGAGCTTTTTGCTCGCATTCCCGCAATTACCACCGACACCAACGCCGACCCCACCAGCGACACCTACACCGGAGCCGTCTCGCACACCAACGCCGACTCCAACGGCTAAGCCTGTGGCTACAGCGACACCAACTCCGACGCCAATTGGTGACGTGACGGCAACAGCAGAGGCTCGTGCCACTGCAACAGCGGTTGCTGAAGAGGCTACTGGTGGTTCGTGTAGCGCACGTGAGGGCGGTCCAGCGTCAGTTGGGAACCTTGGCTTGGTTCTCGCCCCCCTGGCGCTTCTAGCCTGGAGGCGATTCAACGCAACCAAAGGTATGTAGCCCTAACAAATAGCAAAGAAAAGCCCGGTCGAAGAAAATCGACCGGGCTTTTTTGTTTGCTTTGATTCTGTTCTAGCGCTGCTGAACTACTGCGACCTGTCGCTCGTCCGGCAAGCTGGATTTCGTAACACTCAATCTCGGAACAGGTTCGTACTCTTTCACACCTAGCTCGGTAAGTAGCTGTCCCATCTCAGCACTGGGCTTGTTTGCCCCTGTGTCAAAGCCTGTCGGTACAACGAGTTTCGGCTCAAGACTCCGTACGACAGAAGCTAGCTCTTCTGATTCCAAGCCGTGGTTCGAGGTGTTTACGAGTAACACATCAACTCTGGCAATCTGCTGAATCGATTGAGCTGAGAGTGGTTTACCTGGCGTTCCTAGTGAAACCACCTGAAGTCCGTCCGCAACTATGGCGTAAACCGTGTTGATCTCTTTGGAGACGTTCGGGTCGTCTGCTGGCGACGCGACTCCTCGAATCGAAACACCACCGATCTCATATTCACCAGGTCCCGTGAGCACATGATGATCGTTCAAGGGGATTTCGCTTCGATCTTTGTGTGAAAAAACGAAGATCGTATTCTCGTCTTCAAGTTCCGAGTCTGAAGGCAAAGCACCTTCGTGATCGATCACAACGACACCTACGGAAGATTTGATCTCAAATGTGGAGCTTCCGAGCCAGCGGATTTCCATTCACGCGTCCTTTTGATGACGAATAAAAGTAACTAGATATTCGTTCAACGATCTTGTTTGAATTCAATCTAGCAATGCACCAAAAATTGCGCAATTTACACCGGGCAAGCCTAGGTGTTTTTTCTGTCTATCAACCTCCGAATATTCGGGTCAGTTCTCAAGCCAATTCCAGTTCCTGAAAGCAATGAGATTTTGCACAGTTAGATATCCAGCCCATTCATTACTCGCCTGTTCCCATTCCGATTCGTACCTGCCCCATGCCCAGTTCGGAATCCAACTTCCATCGACCTGCTGATGATCCAGTTCAAATAGAAGTTGTCTCTCACATAGATCTTTCAACTGAGCACCCAGGTAGGAAGCCGGTGAGTTTGCGAACCACAGCGGTTTCGCTCCATACGACTCCCAGGACGTGCTTCCTTCTTCACATATAGAGTGAACCGCATCTTTGAATTTCGGCTCAAGATCATCATCAACAAGAAAATCGGCAGTTGAAAACACACGCCCGACACACAGCAGCGCGTGAAATTCCGGATCGTGAAGGTGTGATTCGAGGGTGCTGAGAACTGACTCCGTTGCCGCATCAATAATTCGCTCATCAGTAAGCTCTGAATAGTCCAGCAGATATCCAAGCAGTTCCGCTCCAGGGTTGAGCACCCGCATCGTGCCTAGACCACCATCAACAGGCTCATACTCCCACCATTGGGCACGCGGGTAACTCTGGACTTCAGGCGGATTCGGCTCCCAACCACCAAGCTCTTCAGAAAAATTTCGAGTTATGTACTCGATCCCTTGTCTGACAATGGCGTTGTCTGCCCCAAGCTCAATCTCTCTCGCCGTTTGGAATCCAACACTTGTAAAGAGCGCAGATGAACTCGGCATGCGTATATCCGGTTCAATTGCGTTTCCGAATCCTCCATCGGGATTCTGGAATTGCACGAGCTCTTCAACTACCTGTTCAACTCTTCCCTCACCGAAATGAAATTCGAATCGTGCTCGATCCAGCGGGCGTGCATGCTTTCGAATAAATTCGGCAGCACGGCCAAACGATTCTTGGGATAGTTTTTTTGGTTTTGGCATATCTGACTATAGGGGCACTTGTTGCCAACAGTTCACATGCAAATAGCGTTGACACTCGGGAAAACCGCATGCTAGCTTCACCACATTCGAAGCTGTACTTTGAGTGTCACATTTATTGATCACCAGAATCCAGAAATAATTGGCAACGCTCACCGACCGTAAAAGAGAAATATTACGTTTGATCGTGTCTGAACACGTTCACACGGCAGCACCGGTCGCGTCATCGACTCTAGCGAAGTCTGGGACTCTGAATGCGAGTTCTGCGACCATTCGGAACGAAATGGTTGCGTTGGAGGAAGACGGGTACATCACCCGCCCTCATATATCCTCCGGCGGAGTCCCAAGCGATTCCGGGTATCGCCAGTTTGTTGCATCGCTGGATCACAGCCAGAAACTAGGGCAAAGCGCCCAGCGCCTAATCGACCAGGAATTCAGCATTTTGCAGAACTATGTCGACGAGTGGATCGAATCTGCATCGGCGATTCTCTCGGGCATGTTGAGTACCCTCGCCTTCACCACGTTGCCTCGAAGTGCACCGGCCCCTATTAAGACTGTCGAGCTTCTGAAGCTTCAGGAAATGCTGGTGATGGTGGTCGTCGTGCTTCAGGAAGCCACCGTTTACAAGAACCTGATCAGTTTGGACGCCTCCGTCACTGACTCGGAGATCGAATACGCACGCAATCGAATCGTCGAAAAAGTTGTTGGGTTGCGACCGAATCAGCTCAAGACTCGCACCAACGATTTAAACCCAGGATTCGAACAACAGGCATATTCATCCACAGTCTCGGCGGTTCTTGAACGATCCAAAGCCAGTACCAACGAACGAAAGTTCACTGGTATCAGTGAGTTGTTCAAGCAACCCGAGTTCATGGCAGACCCATCAATGTCTGCCGGTGCTACCTGGATACTCGACGACCCATCTTCGTTGTCAGCTTTGAACGAGTACGCGTCAGACAAACACTCAATGAACGTGGTGATCGGCAGTGAGAACGAACACGAAGCGTTGCAGAGGTACTCAATCGTGTTCACGCAGTACGGTGGTGAAGATTCTGCCGACGGGTTGATCGGTGTGCTCGCTCCCACACGGATGCAATACGAAACGGCGATTCCGGCTGTTCACTACGTTGCCACACACCTTGGCAATATGACCTCAATGGTCTACGGCAGCTGAAAACAATCCACCAAACCCACCAACGACCGTAACTCGGCAGAACCGTTTCTCAGCTTTATAATTGGTATGTTCTGCCATTCCGTTCGAGCAACTCGGGTGGCAGCCTGTTTCGAAGGCGGATTTTCTAACCTTTCATGACGACCAGTAAGCGCGACTACTACGAAGTCCTCGGTGTGTCGCGTGACGCGACCGCCGAAGATCTTAAAAAAGCCTTCCGAAAACAGGCACTGAAGTTCCATCCTGACCGCAACAAGGAAGAGGATGCCAGCGATCGCTTCAAGGAAGTGAACGAGGCTTACCAGGTACTCAGCGATCCAGAGCGTAAAGCTCAGTACGATCAATTCGGTCACGATGGTCTGAATGGCTCTGCTGGTCGTGGTTTTGACGGATTTGAGGGTTTCGGTGGCTTCGGAGATATTTTCGACTCGTTCTTCGGGGGGGCCACCCGACAATCTCCAAGCAAGGGAGCCGACCTCGAGTTTCAGGTCAGCGTTGATTTCAAGGAAGCCGCTTTCGGTGTGGACAAGCGCCTTGAACTGAACCGCATGGAACGCTGTGAACGCTGTGATGGCTCACGAGCAGAACCCGGGACGGACGTTGTCGAATGTTCAACCTGTCACGGTGAAGGAAAAGTTCGACGTACTCAACGAACTTTCTTCGGTCAGTTTCAGCAGGTAACCGCGTGCCCAACGTGCAACGGCGAAGGTCAAACGGTCAAAGTCGCGTGTACCCAGTGCAAAGGCAGGGGAACCGAACGAAAATCTCGAACCATTGAAGTTCCGATTCCCGCCGGTATCGAGCATGGCACGAAGTTGGTAATTCGTGGCGAAGGTGAGTCAGGTGGCAAGGGACGCCAAAACGGTGACCTATACGTGCACATTGCCGTCGAACCACACGAACTGTTCACGAGGCGCGGCAACGACATCCACATGGTTGCCGAGGTCAACATGGCAATGGCAGCTCTTGGTGGAACTATTACGGTTGAAACTCTCGAAGACCCTCTCGAAGTGGTGATCGAACCTGGAACTCAAACCGGTAACAAAGCACGCCTACGAGGTGCCGGAATCCCATACATGAACAGCTCAGGTCGGCGGGGAGATCAGATCGTCAACCTTCGTGTCGTTACACCAACTGACCTTAACTCTGAACAAACACGATTGCTCCAGGAGCTCGCGGCTTCGTTCGGAATTGAGAACGCGGGTGATGGCAATGGTCCTGGATTCTTTGACCGCGTAAAAGATGCGTTCCAGGGCAAAGACCAGTAACTGGCCAAATTCACAGACTGATTCAACGTGCGCTGGCTACAAATAAGCATCTCGACCCCTCCCGAGTACGTCGAACCCCTTACCCATCTGTTTAACCAACACGGCGAGGGATCCGCTTCGGTCGAGGTTCCTGGCGGTTTCAATACGGATGAAGGCGAAAAGCCCGATCCGTCAGCCTGGGTAACCATCCGTGGATGGTTGCCTATCGACTCTACAACCGACAGTCGTCGAACAGGCATTGACGTTGGTGTCCGGTTAATACGCCACTTTGTCGATCTTCCAGAGCTTGAGGAAGTCGAGGTTTCAGACGACGAATGGCGTAACCAAAAATTTGAGCCGATCAAAGTTGGAAAGAATCTCGTAATTCTCCCCCGCACAGCTGAATACTCTCCTGCTCGAGACGATGTGATCATCAAATTGGAACCTGGTCTTGCGTTCGGTACGGGTCACCACCCCACGACACTAATGTGCCTCGAGGAAATCGAAAAAGTCGTCCGACCCGGCCATCGGTTCCTTGATGTAGGTTGTGGATCAGGCGTTCTTTCCATCGCTGCCCTGGCGCTTGGTGCAGAGCATGCCGTTGGTTGCGACATCGAGCCCGAAGCCGTCAGGTCATCAATCAACAATCTCGATCTTGCGGGACATGGCGACAAAGCGACCATATTTGAAGGTTCAGTACCGGATGACCGTGTACCGGTCAGTCAATTCGATGTTGTTGGAGCCAACATCGCTGCGAACGTGCTGATCATGCTTGCTCAACCTTTGATTGACACGATCAAGCCAGACGGCGTAATCGTCACGTCAGGTGTCCTCGAATCACGATTCGATGACGTAATGGAGGCATTTGACGCCGTCGGCGGTCAAATCCAATCAACGCGCAAGATCGAGGATTGGACCGCCACCACCATTTCGCGGAAAGGGTGAGTGTACATGCACCGTTTCTTCATTGCAAATTTCGATCCGACTGATCGGGCGATCGCGATTGTCGATCCTGTTGCCCGTCAACTTCGGACCGTGCTTCGAGTTACGCCTGGAGATCGAATCAGCGTTTTTGATGGTTCCGGTGGTGAGTGGGAACTAGAAATCGAACATGTCGGAAAAACCGATGTATCGGCAAGCTTAGTGTCCGCGATCAAACCGGTCCCATCACCATCAAAACAGGTAACACTGCTCTTAGGCCTGGCACGCCCAGAACGTATAGAGCTAGCAATACAGAAATGCACTGAACTGGGAGCGACCAGATTCATTCCAGTGACGTCCGAACGTGTTCAGGGTGGTAATACCCGCGCCCCTTCAGATAAACGCCTTGAGCGGTGGCGCAGAATCGCCGTAGAGGCGACCGAGCAGTCGGGAAGGGTAACGGTGCCAGAACTAACTAACCCGATACCTCTGAGTGAAGCAGTTGAACAGGTGACCATCGAGCAACCGTTGCTTTGCCTGTGGGAAGAATCCGACTCTCGGTCAACCTCGCTTCAATCCGCGCTCCGAAAGAACTCTGGGAGCGAAAAGCTGGCTGCATTAATCGGTCCACCCGGCGGTCTCAGCTCTGATGAAGTGGATGAAATTACTTCCACAGGTGCCGATCTGGTCACGATGGGACCCAGAATTCTCCGGAGTGAGACAGCTGCCATTACAGTGATGTCAGCGATCCTGCTCGATTCTGGCGATCTGGGCGGGGCCTAGTAACGAACTTCGGGCTGCAAGCTGCGGACCATCAATTCCCTGATTGCCTGAACTGGTTCCATGCCTTCGAACAGCACCTGGTAGGTCGCGCCCGTAATGGGCATATCGATGTCCAAACCTTCAGCTATTTGAACCGCAGCCTGGGTTGTCGGTACGCCTTCAGCAGTTTGACCTAGTTCATGAAGAACCGAATCAAGGTCTTTCCCTGAAGCTAAACCAACACCAAGACGGTAGTTCCTGCTCAAGGGTGAAATACATGTCGCGATCAAGTCACCCATTCCACTAAGGCCAGCAAATGTATCCGGTCGCGCTCCCATTGCGACTCCGAGCCTTGTGATTTCGTGCAAACCACGGGTGATGTAAGCAGCTTTTGCGTTGTCACCAAGATCGGCACCATCAATGAAGCCTGCGCCAATGGCGATTATGTTCTTAAGCGCACCACCAAGTTCAACACCCGTGACATCCTCAGATCGGTACACACGAAATACCTCTGAGCTGAACAACTCTTGCACCGAGACCCCAACGGATTCATCTTCAAAAGCGGCAGTTGCGGTCGAAACCTTCCCTGACGCAATCTCGGGAGCGAGATTCGGACCGGACAATGCTCCAATGCGAGTTGGCGGGACAGTGCGCACTTCTTCTCGAATGACCTCAGTCATACGCTTGCCTGAGCTGATCTCAATACCTTTTGTTGCACAAACCAGAGTTGAATTCTCGGTGAGGAAACTCGAAATCGCCGAAGCGTTGTCCCGCATCGTGACTGACGGTACGGCAATGACCGCGATATCCGTACCTGAGAGAGTGTCCTCGATGCTGTCAGTTATCGAAAGCTGATCGGGAAACGGCACACCCGGAAGATATCGTTCGTTGGACCGAACCGCGGAAAGTCGTTGAGCAACCTCGGAATTTCTCGCCCAGAGTGTGGCGTCATGGCCCTGACGTGTGAGAAGTATTCCAAGGGTGGTCGCCCAAGCCCCAGTTCCTATGATTCCTACGCGTGTCACACCCGCAGTTTACGGGGTTCTCTGTGCCCTGCGCGGCGCTGCGCGGTTCTCAAGTCGGGATTCTTCGCCTTTTGCAAGTCGATCGATGTTCGACAAGTGACTCCAAATGATCAATATCGGAACTGGAATGGCGAAAAGTAGATACCAAATATCGTGATCGAGAATCTCGAAGATACTGAAGATAAAAAGCGCGCCAAGACTGGACGTGCTTCCAATAATTGAACCGAGCGATACGTACCTGCTAGCTAGGGCGATCAACACACCAACAAGTGCAATTCCAGCAGATATCGGTGAAATGATGGCGAGCGCACCAAGTCCGGTTGCGACTCCCTTCCCGCCCTTGAACTTGATGTAAACAGGAAACATGTGACCGAGCACAGCAACCGTACCCGCTGCAGCAGTCAGCCAGGGATCGTCAGATAAGAGGCGAGCAACGATAGTGACGGTCATACCCTTGCCGATATCCGCGGCAAGTGCACCGGCCCCTGCCTTGGGTCCCAAAGTACGATTCACATTTGTGGCACCCGAACCGCCACTCCCGTAACTTCGGACATCAATGCCGCGCCACAGACGACCAATGATGACGCCAGACGGTATCGCCCCTACGAAATAGGCAACTGCGATCACTATTACGATGATGAGCACATCACTCATCTTCTCGCCCCTTGAACGACATCCGAATCGGTGTGCCAACGAACCCGAAACGATCTCGCAAACGATTTTCCAAATACCTGCGGTAGCTGAAGTGTATTAGTTCTGGACTGCGAGCGGAAAATTCAAACGTTGGAGGCGAAGTTCTCGATTGAATTGCCCTGTAAATCCGTGGTCGACGGCTTCCAATTCCGGGAAGTGGATTTTCCCCCATCGCGTCGAACACGGCTTTGCTCACGTCTGAACGTGGCACTTTCCGCGAGAATTCATCATAGACCGACAGAATCATCGGAACGATTTTGTCGACGCCTGAGCCCGTAAGAGCCGAAGTAAACATAACGGGCACATCAGGAATGAACTTGAACCTGTTGCGAACCTCCGCTGCTGCTTCGTTTTTGTCCAATCCAAGCTCGGGGGCAAGGTCCCATTTATTGATGATTACGATCGTAGCTCGAGAAGCCTCATCAATGTAGCCACCGATATGAGTGTCTTGCGCTGTGACAAATTCTGTAGCGTCGAGAATAAGCAGAGAAACATAACTTCTTTCGATCGCACCGATCGTTCGAATGGCGCTGTACTTCTCGATTCCCGCTTCAGTCTTGCCTCGTCGCCGCAATCCGGCAGTGTCGAGGAACAACAGACGTTGTCCTTCGTATTCGTAAAGAGAATCGACGGTATCTCGGGTTGTACCAGCAACCGGACTTACGACTGACCGCTTCTCACCAGTAATAGCGTTGAACAGTGCCGATTTGCCAGCATTCGGTCGACCTGCGATCGCCACTCGAACCGAGTTTGGTCCCGATGGCTCCAGTTCATACTCTGGTACAACCCCAAACAGCGATTGCATTAGATCGCCAATGCCAGTGTCGTGATAGGCGCTTATTGGGTACGGATCTCCAAGACCCAGCGAGTAGAATTCGTAAATCATGTCCTCGCGAACGAGCGAGTCGGCTTTGTTTGCCGCAAGCACAACAGGCTTGCCAGACATTCTGACCATCTGAGCGGCATCTTCGTCGGCGTTTGTCACACCGTCGTTCACATCGACCGCGAATATGACTCCATCAGCCTGATCGAGTGCGAGCTGCACTTGGGCCTTGATATCATCCCACATCAAATCGTCATGTGGGCGGTCTTCAACACCTGCCGTATCGACGAGAAGAAATTTGTGACGTCCCCACTCAGCGTCGATCGATACCCGGTCACGAGTCGTTCCAGGTACATCGCTGACGATCGCGATTCGCCGCCCTGCAAGTCGATTGAACAGGGTGGATTTGCCGACATTTGGTCGGCCTACGATTGCGATTACGGGTAACGCCATAAATTCATCTCAAAGAGCACTGAACGCTCTCAGAATCTTCTCATACTCCAAGAATCGAGCAGGTTTGCTCAAAGAGTTGAAGAAGTTGATCTCGAGTTTAGATCAACTTTTCCATAAGTGCGGCCTGTGCCCAAAGCCTGTTTTCAGCCTGGTCGAAAGCAACTGAACGTGGGTCGTAAAGAAGTCCATCAGAAATTTCTTCACCCGGATGAGCTGGAAGATCGTGCATGAACTTCACGTCAGGTTTTGCCAAGTCGAGCAGCTTTGGATTTACCTGGTATCCAGCAAAATCCTGCAGCCTTTTCTGGGTCTCGGCTTCCTGTCCCATGCTGGTCCACACGTCGGTGTACACAACGTCTGCACCGTCAACTGCCTCTTTCGGATCTGTCACCTGTGTAACTGAACCTGGTCCGAAGGCATTCGCCGAGGCGAGGTCGCTTTCAGGGACTTCATACCCAATTGGCGATGCAACTACCAGGTGCCCACCGAGACCGGCTACCGCGTAAGCGAGTGAAATCGCGACATTGTTGCCATCACCGACGAAAACGATCTTTTTGCCGTTCACGCTTCCGCAGTGCTCAAGAATGGTCTGGGTATCAGCTAGTGCCTGGCAAGGGTGCTCGCCATCAGTAAGAGCGTTGATAACCGGGATTGATGCGGCTGCCGCGAATTCGTCCAGAGTCGACTGTGCGAACGTGCGGATCACAGCAGCATCTGCCATGCGTGACATCACATTGGCAACGTCGGTCACAGGCTCACGTTTACCCAGCCCTACTTCTTCCGGGCTGAAGTAAACGGGTTTGCCTCCGAGTTTCTCTGCGCCGATCCAGAAAGAGAGCTTTGTACGAAGTGAAGGTTTCTCGAACAGAAGGGCTATTGATTTTCCAGCAAGTGCGTTGCTGGTAGCGCCGTTTTTCAGTTCAACTGCGCGATTGAGGATTGGGAGGATTTCGGCGGCGTTTA
>CAYYMP010000054.1:0-13712 GCA_964472915.1 uncultured Dehalococcoidales bacterium
TGGCTTCGAACCAGAGGGTCGGGGGTTCGAATCCCTCCGGGCGTGCCATATTTCTTTTGAAAGCTCCTTCAACCGAAGGGGCTTTTTTGTTTTCCGAAAACTCATCCCGACTTGAGTTCTTTCGGCTCCGATTGGGCGTACTATGCGCCCCGAAAACGGGATGTAACCGTTTGGCATAAGGGAGTTCGAAATGAAGGCGCCAATCGTCACAAAAGTCGAGATCACCGAGTTCACCCATGAACTCAAAGACATCGGGTCCGAAGGAACCATAAGCATCCCGATATACGAACCTGGATCTACTCTGACCAGTTCGAAAATCGCAATTCGTATCTTCACCGACCAGGGAGTAACCGGTGAGTACATTGGCGGTAGCAAGACCGAATATTCGGCCATCCCGATGTTTATCCGGGCGGTTATTGGCCAGAGCGCACTTGCCAGAGAAACGATCTACAACGACGCCAAACAGGCACTCCGACAGCACGCTCGTATGGGAATGTCGCAGGTCGACATGGCACTCTGGGACCTCGCCGGCAAATTCTTTGAAGCACCGGTGTACCAACTTCTTGGCGAGTACCGCACGAAGCTTCCCGCCTACGCATCCACATATGTGGGCGACGATCAGCCCGGTGGACTCAGCTCACCCGAGGCCTACGCCGACTTCGCAGAACAGTGCTACGAGATGGGCTACAAGGCATTCAAAATCCACCCATGGCAGGAAGCTCCACTTTCCAAGCAAATCGCTCTCGTAGAAGAAGTAGGCAAGCGCATGGCTGGAAAGATGGCATTAATGCTTGATCCTTTCTGTGCCTACAAGACCTTTGGCGACGCTCTCCAGGTTGGAAAAGCTTGCGATGCCTGGGGGTACTACTGGTACGAAGACCCTTTCAAGGATGGTGGTGTTTCAGCATTTGCTCATCGAAAACTCCGAGAGCTGATCGACACGCCTCTTTTGCAACTCGAGCACACGCGAGGCCTTGAGCCGCACGTAGATTTCATCGTCGCCGACGGTACAGACTTCGTTCGTATTGATCAGGACTACGACGGTGGAGTGACTGGTGTCATGAAAATTGCGCACGCAGCTGAGGGCTTCGGTCTGGATGTCGAACCACATGGTCCAGGTGCAGTACGACGCCAGACCATGGCAGCCATGAGGAACTCAAACTTCTACGAGCTTGGTCTGGTTCACCCTGGTTGCGCAAACTTTGTGCACGGTCCTTACTTCCTCGACGGTTATTCAGACGATCTGGATGCGATCGACGCTGACGGGTGTGTCTCAGTGCCGGAAGGAAACGGACTGGGGGTCGAGATCGACTGGGATTACATCGAAAAGCACCAGGTCGACCGGACGATTTACGACTAGGTGCTGAGACAGTTCTGATTTTTGACGAACAAACTTTGAAACAGGTAAACGAATGCGACTAATACTTGTCGGCTGTGAGTACGTTGGGACCACCACTCTCGCCCACGCTATTGACGATTGGATGGACGCCAATATGGGAGTCCGTTTCTCGTTAATCCACGACCACTGGAAGATCCCGCACACCTCGGGTCATCCCGATGACACCACCCCCGAGGAGCAGGAATGGCTGCTGGCGGCAACTCCGAAAATGAAAGAGATGCACCAGAGGCACAGTCTTTACTACCACGCCCAGGCTGGGACATTTACACACGATGATGGGATGGTGATTGGCGGGGCAATCGAAGACGGCGTTTACGGTCCAATGTTTTTCGGGTACGGCGGCCCAGACCATCGATTGAACCGCGAGACCGTTCAACACCAGTGGGAGAACACATATCTCCACTTCACTGATGAAACGGTCCTGGTTCACGTAATGGCAGATTCCGATGTGATAGCCCGGCGATTACGAGATGATCCGCATGAAAACGGGATCATTTCGGAGTCAGATATTGAACGGGTTAAACAGCGCTTCGCCGAACTGGTAGATTGGTCAGTCTTGCCGAAGAAGATATCTGTCGACAACAGTGGTTCAATCGAAGACACACTATCGGAATTCGTGTCGAAAATTGAGCCGTACCTAACTGAGCTCGATAGGTCGAGGATGGCTGCTAAAGCAAAGTGACGATCGGACGCCGTGCTGACCAGCATTTAGAACCGTTTGACACCCCGCTATAGACAGCGAGGTGTTTTAGTTCGATCATTTTCGAATATGAAACTTGGAATCCTCTCACGCGGACAATCGCTTTATTCAACCCGGCGTCTAGCTGAGGCTGCGCAAATACGCGGTCACGACGTGCGCGTAGTCGACTACCTACGTTGCTATCTCGACATTGCTCCCGGTAATCCACGAGTACTGTTTCGAGGGGAAGAGCTTACGTTTGACGTTGTGATATCTCGAATCGCAGCCAATCGAACGTTCTACGGCACAGCAGTGATGCGCCAGTTCGAAATGATGGGAATTCTGACCGTCAACGAATCGCAGTCGATCAACCGATCACGCGACAAACTACGAACGATCCAGATTCTCTCTCGATCATCGATTGATATTCCAAAAACTGTACTTGCTGAAGAAACTCGGGATATCGATGGTCTTATCAGTATTGTTGGCGAAGCTCCTGTCGTAGTGAAACTGACTGAGGGCACGCAAGGAGTAGGAGTGGTTCTTGCGGAGTCGCGATCAGCAGCGCGGTCACTGATAGACGCATTTCGGCAACTCGATGCCAACATTCTTGTTCAGGAATACATCAAAGAAGCTTCCGGAACTGATATTCGCTGTCTTGTAGTCGGCGATCGAGTGGTTGCCGGCATGGAGCGACGATCTCACGATGGTGATTTCCGATCAAACCTTCATCAGGGCGGAAACGGCACGCCGGTTAATCTAACTGCCGAAGAACGTGACATTGCCGTACGAGCCACCAAAGCGCTGGGACTCGAAGTTGCCGGTGTTGACATGCTGCGATCAAACCGAGGTCCGTTGGTTCTAGAAGTAAATTCATCTCCCGGAATCGAGGGAATCGAACGCACGTCGAATGTAGATGTAGCGGGGGCGATTATCGAGCATCTTGAAGAGAGGCTCGGAGAGGAATAACGCCTCCTGTGGCGGTCAAATGGCACCGAGAAAGCGTAAGAACATAACCGAAATCGGATGGAGAGAGCGTGTATTTCTCCCTGATTTCGGAGTGCCGGGAATCAAGACCAAAATTGACACCGGCGCAACAGCATCAGCCATCCACGCGTTCAGGCCGAGATATAGCAAGCGCGATGACGGAGAATGGGTGTCCTTTGAGCTTCACCCGCACAGGCGCAGCAGGGAAGACGCTGCCCGAGTTTCGGCGAAGGTCGAAACTTATCGCTGGATTCGGAGCTCAAACGGAAAACGGGAGCTCCGACCTGTCATCAAGGTGAAGATGAATCTCGCTGGCAAAACCTGGATCGCAGAAATGACGCTCACGAACCGCTCCCAAATGTCCTACCGGATGATTCTAGGTCGACAAGCGATGCGCAATCGGTTCATGGTAGATCCCGGAAAATCGTATGTATTCGGCGAGTAATTCCGCTCCTTGTGTTCGCCCGGTGAGTATCCGATACACACCTCTCTGTATCATTCGCTCGTTCAATCAACGAAATTCAGCTATTTAGACAAGGAATCACATGCCTCAGGACGTTGTGCGTTATGGACTGCTCTCGACCGCTCAAATTGGTCTTAACGCCCACTTGCCAGCTTCATATGAATCGGAGAATTCCGAGATCGTCTCGATCTCGTCACGGAACCCTGACCGAGCCAAAGCAGCGGCTGAAAAGCACGGCATCGAACGGTGGTACGGCACATATGAAGAGCAGCTTGATGACCCAGACGTAGATGCCATCGTCAACTCACTTCCAAACGGAATGCACTGCGAATGGACCATCAAAGCTGCTGAAGCAGGAAAGCACATTCTTTGCGAGAAGCCATTAGCGATTTCAGTTGAAGAGTGTCAGCGAATGATCGATGCAGCCAATGCCAACAACGTTGTGCTAGTCGAGGCGTTCACACACCGATGGAATCCACATCTCAGGCGAGCACGTCAAATGATCGCTGACGGTGAGATTGGCAATGTTCAAACAATTGACGCAGCACTTTGTTTCAACATTGCCGAGCCTGAGGGCAACGTTAGATTCTCTGAAGAGCTGGCTGGTGGAGCACTTTGGGACGCCGGTTGCTACGCCGTCTATGCCACCAGGTTCGTGATGTCGGCAGAACCGGTGAAAGTTACCGGTGTTAGCCACGATGCGGGAAACTGGGGTATCGACACCGCATTCAAGGGCATCATGGAGTTCGACAACGGAGCACTGGGCAGTATCACTACCAACATGCACCAGCCGTTCAAGTGCGACATTCAAATTTCAGGAGACAAGGGCAGACTGGTAATTCCTAGCATGTTCGATGACTCAGGCCCAATCATCATTCACCGAGGTGATGGTCGAAGCGGTCGAGATGAACAGGTGATAGCTGAACCGGCTCCATACCGGTTCGTTGCTCAGTTCGACGAATTCTCAGAGTGTGTTCTCACCGGCAAAGCTCCAGCATTCCCGGCGGAAGACGGTCTTCGAAACGTGGCTGTTCTCGAAGGTCTTTACGCCTCCGCCGCATCGGGTAAGACGGTAGCGCTGTAAGGGCTACACTAAAAAAGCAATCTGGAACACCCTCGATTCGTTCGAGGGTGTTTTCGCGTTTGCGAACAGAGCGTAAGATGCGCCGGCAAACCTATTCACCAACACTCACAGGTTGTAATTACAGCGATGTCATACCCATCTGATGTTCGACAGAAACTAGCCAGCGGAAACCCTGTCCTTGGCACAAGCATGTTCACAAGAGAGCCGTTTGTTGCTCAGTCGGTCTATCAGACCGGGTGTGACTGGGTTTGGATTGACCAAGAGCACCAACCGCAGGGGACCGAGTCTGTGGGCACGATTTGTGTTCAAGGACGCCAGAACGGAAGTGCGCCTGTAATTCGAATTCCTTACAACAACCAGGGCGACATAAAGAAGGCGTACGACGTTGGGGCCGTAGGTGTGATGGTTCCTCAGATCGATTCTCCCGACGATGCAAAGCAGGCTGTTGAGTGGGCGAAGTACCCACCGGTGGGTAAGCGGGGGATCGCCCCTTACTTCGCTTCATATCTCGGTGTTTCAGCTCAAGACGTGATCGACAACGCCAACGACGAGACCTTGCTGATCCTTCAGATGGAGAGCACGCAGTCGTACGAGGCGCTTGACGACATCCTGGCGGTCGATGGATATGAAGTACTGCTGGTAGGACCGACTGACCTGTCTGCGTCCCTCGGCGTTAACGGTGATATCCACAACTCGAAGGTCGAGAACATCATGGTTGACGTGGCTCAGCGCATCAAGGGAACTGGAAAATACCTCGCAACTACGTTTGCAGACGTTGAGGATTGCCGACGCTGGATTGGTGAGGGGTACCAGATGATGAACGTTTCAAGCACACTGGCTCTGGGAACGATTCAGACAAAGGAAATCTACGCCGAACTACGTGAACGGTACAAAGCCTAAATCCCATAAAACTTTTCGAAATGAAAAACGGCGGGAATTTTCCCGCCGTTTTTTTGGGATTGTGTGTCGACTAGTCCATGTGCAACGCAACACGTTGGGCTGCTGACCCGGTGTCCTTGCCTTGCCACTCGGCGTATTCGAACGCTTCATTCACCTTCTCAAGAGGGAACTGGTCGGAAATCACGTCCATCAGCTGGTACTGGTCTTTGGTCTTGACCAGGAATTGCAGCGCAGCTTCGATGACCCACGGGTTGTAGTGAACGGTTCCGACCCACTTGGTCTGGTTACCGATTACTTTTCCTGCTGGGATAGTAAGGCTTCCGCCACCAATGTTTCCGATGTCGAGATACGAACCGTTGATTCGGACCATGTCGAGACCTTCGTAAGTTGCAGCAGCGATACCGACAACCTCAACGACAACATCGGCACCGATTCCACCGGTTAGTTCACGAACTCGCTCGACGCGAGATTCAGGAGTTGGGTACTCGCTCATCGAAATGGTCGAAGTGGCACCACAATTCATTGCGCGCTGCAGTCGGCTTTCCTGACCGTCAATGACGATTACTTGGCTTGCACCACGTTCAGCTGCAACAGCTGTAGCGTAAATGCCGAGTCCGCCCGCTCCCTGGACTACGACCGTGTCTCCGAAGGCAACACCAACACGCTCAAGACCGAAAAGCACCTGTGCAAGGGCACAGTTTACTGAAGGGATCGATTCGCTCGGAAGCTCGTTCGGAACCCTGTACGCGTAGTGACCCGGCTCAAGATAGAAATACTCTGCCATTCCACCATTGCAGTACGGGTAGTCGTCGAGACCAACCATGTTGCGTCGCTGTCGGAACGTGCAGGCGTGGTGTTCACCTCGGATGCAGTGGTAACAGTGGTGGCACGGGAAGAAGAACGGGAACGCTACCCGGTCACCTTCTTTCAACGGTCGACGGAGTGAGTCAGTGTTGATGCCCTCACCGAGCGAGTGCACGACACCAGTGAACTCATGCCCTAGTACTCGGCGCTTGGACAACGGCGGTCCATCGCCATCTCCTCGCCAAACGTGCAAGTCCGAACCACAAATCACTGCGTCGGTGTTTTTGATCAGAATCCCGCCCTTTTCAATTTCAGGGGTAGGTAGGGACTCGATTTCAAATGGTTTGCCAGGCTCGGTGAATACCGTCGTCAGGCCCTTTGGCATCTTGGGTCTCCGTTACTATTCCGCAATCTTACGGTCGCCGCGTTGTACCGCGGATCTATGTGAAAACTCGCACATCAGGCGAATAATTGCGGGCAATGTAAACCTGAACCACCCGACCGTCCACAACTCGGCGTATACTCGCCGCCGGTTTTCCGTGCTGATTTGACCAAATTCCGAAATTTGATCACTTCACCACACAGGTTCTTACATAAATAGAAGGCACTTACTTTGCTCGAGCGATTTCACGTTCCACACGATATTGCTGTTCATGTTTCGCCAGAAGACATGCACGCAACCGTTACCGACATCTTTCTGAAAATGGGCATGCCTGCAGACGATGCTGATCAGGCTGCCGAAGTACTCGTATACGCCGACGTTCGTGGGATTGAGTCCCACGGTGTATCCAACATGCTCCGTCGATACGTTGAATCGTTCGGCGAAGGTGGTATCAACCCGAATCCAAAGCCGACAATCGTCAGAGAAATGCCGGCAGCGGCGATGCTCGACTGTGACGGTGGTCACGGACTTGTGGTTGGTCCGCAGGCGATGGAAATGGCAATTGAACGTGCCAAGACTTACGGAATTGGAACTATCACGGCGAACAACGGTCGACACTTCGGCGCAGCGGCTTACCACGCTGCAATGGCGCTCGAGCACAACATGATCGGGCTAGCCATGACCACCGGTGGAATGCAGGTGGTCCCGGTCGACGGCTCGAAGCCGATGTTCGGATTGAACCCAATTGCTATCGCTATTCCAACCCGCGGTGAAGCACCGTTCATATTCGACGCTTCCATGAGCTCGGTCGCTGGAAACAAGATTGCTCTTGCCAAGCGACTCGGCGTAGACGTGGCTCCAAACTGGATCACAAACGCCGATGGGTCTCCAATTGATGAGGCTCAGCCGGTTCCGGACAACTACTTCATGCTCCCAACTGGTGGCTCCCGTGAAAACGGTTCTCACAAGGGTTCAAGTCTGGGTATCTGGGTTGAAGTAATGTGCAGCATGCTCGGTGCGTCTGGCGCAGGTCCAAACCGCCGTGGCGGAGCTTCTCACCATTTCATCGCTTACAACATCGAAGCGTTCACTGATCTCGAATCGTTCCTCGATGACATGGACGAATACATGTCAGAGATCAAGAACACGCCGCCGATCCCGGGAGCTGAGCGTGTGGTTTACGCAGGACTCCCTGAGCACGAAGAAGAGATTGAGCGACGAGAAAACGGAATCCCTTATCACCCGGAGGTGATCGACTGGTTCCGCGGAATCTCAGATGAACTCAACATCCCGTGGCGACTAACCTCGAACTAGTAACAGCTGGCTGACGAAAGGAATATCAAGATGCCAAGACGTATCAACAAGTGCATCGAGCTTCTCGAAGACGGGCAGCCGTTCTACGCATCCCATCCGACTGAACTCTCTTACGATGCGGGTGTAAAAGACTCCCAGACTTGGGCAGACATGCTGCTCATCGACTTTGAGCACCACCCGTTCGACACGGTAGGTCTAACCGCATACATGCGGGGACTAAAAGACGGCGGTCCAACACCAAGTGGGCACCTCACTCCAACTGTTGTTTGTACGCTTCCTTCAAACGCTATTTCGCCCGAGGAAGTCCGATACAACGCCTGGCAAGCACGACACGTGCTTACCGCTGGTGTTCACGGAATTCTTCATACTCACACTCGAACCGCAGAATCGGTTAAGGCGTTTGTGCAGATCACTCGATACCCATTCCAGTCACTCAAGCGCGATGTAATCGGGGAAGGTCTTCGAGGATCTGGTGGTCAGAAGCCATGTAACGACATTTGGGGATTAGACACGGCTGAGTACGCCAAGAAGGCCGATCCGTGGCCTTTGAACCCGGATGGCGAACTGTTGCTCGGTCTGAAAATCGAAGACAGGCACTGCCTGCCAAATGTTGACCAGATCGCAGCTGTTCCTGGTATTGGATTTGCAGAATGGGGTCCAGGTGACATGGGAATGTCATTCGACGATCCTGATGCACATGACCCTCCGTACCCGGAAATCATGAACGAGGCTCGAAACACTGTAAAAGCCGCTCTCGACAAGCAGGGCATTGGCTTCTACTCAAGCTGGGCTGACGACAACATGACCATGGAAGAGCGCGTCGATTACTCGATCGATGTTCTTGGCGTAAAAATGATGGGTGCTCCAAACAAGGAGTGGGCGGACTACGGTCGTAAGAAGACCGGGCGCACGATGCCCGTCTAGAAATCACGGGTAAAAGTTCAAATTGTTCGGACTCGTGATTGCGAGTCCGAATTTGTTTATACGGTGGATCAATCTCCACCATTTAGGTTGGAATCGAATAGATGAGAGTCTTAGTAACAGGCGGATCTGGGATCGTTGGACACTACGTGATCGACGAGTTGTACAAACTCGGACATGAGGTGATTAACGCCGATAAGTTCCGCATGACCAGCAACCTTGGACACAGTGGAACCACCGGTCAACTTGCCAGTGCCGACTACGCCGTTCAAATGCGTGAGAACTGGCCACAAATCCCAAAATTCTTCGAAGTTGAAATTTCAGACTACGGTCAGGTTATTTCTGCAATGGATGGCTGCGACGCGGTGATTTCGCTGGCATCACGTCCAAGTGCGGCAAACTACGTTGAAGAAGACGTCGTGCAAACGAACACGATGTCTATGTGGAACGTTTGCCGTGCCGCAGAGCAACTCAAGGTCAAACGAGTGGCTCTTGGCTCGTCATACAACGCCGTTGGAGCAATGGGTACCGCTGCAAGGTGGGAACCAAAAGAAGTAAAGCCACCTGAGTACTTCCCGTTGGATCAGAACGTTTATACACGTTCCGAAGACCCGTACTCAATTGCAAAATGGTTGGGTGAAGAAATTGGTGAAGCTTTCTCCCGCCGCTCGCCGTGGATGGCCATTGCAAGCATGCGTTTCAACGGAATGTGGGACGATAACTACTTCAAGTACCTGCAAGCCAACCCGATTACAGACCCGTGGACCCGTTGCCAGGGCTTCTGGACTTACCTGCATATCCGTGATGCCGCTCGTGCTTGTGTAACGGCAGTTACGACCGACAAGAGTTGGGTAGGGCACCACAGGTTCTTCTTGAATGCAACGGACACCATGCTTGACATCCCGACGATGGAAGCGATCAAGACTGTGTACCCGGACGTACCCCTAAATCAGGAGTTCGAAGGCTTCGACGCCCCAATATCGGTACAGCACGCCGCCGATATTATTGGCTGGGAACCACAGCACTCATGGCGTGACCCCGAGTTCGCAAGTTAGATGAAAACCTACTTGAGCGTCGCACGCGGACTAAACTGAGTTCATGTGCGGCGCTTTTGTATATGTCTACGTAGGTGGAGTTCGCTACCAATTGATGGGTAGTGGGATTGAACGAACTGGTATCGAAGAACTTATCGCTCGTCGCCCGGATCTGGCTGCTCGATACAACATTCGACCTACCCAGGACCTGGTTGCCATCGTTAACGAAGATGGACGACCTGTCGCTCGTCCAATGCGTTGGGGTTTGATTCCGTCCTGGGCGAAAGCTGACAAGATTCCACGAAGTACCTTCAACGCTCGCTCCGACAAGCTCGCTACCTCGGGGATGTGGCGTGGAGCGTTTAGTCGAACTAGAGCCATCGTCCCTGCGTCGGGGTTCTACGAATGGAAAACTGAAAACGGAAAGAAGAAGCCTCAGTACATCAAGCCTAAATCAGATGAGATATTTCGTTTCGCAGCAGTATATGACCACTGGATAAACGAGCATGGAGAGACGGTCGAATCCTGTGCGATAGTCACGACTGAGGCGAACGAGTTTATGAGCGATATCCACGATCGTATGCCAGCCATACTCGACGAAGAGACCATCGCATTGTGGCTCGATCCGCAATCATCGAACCCCGATACTCTGTCATCTATTCTCCTACCCGCTGAAAACGATCTGCTTGAAGCACACGAAGTTTCAACGAGAGTGAACAGTTATAAGAACGATGAGTCGTCATTGGTTGAGCCAATTGGTGATCAAAACGACCAACCGACGCAACTTAGCTTCTAGAATGGTGGACTTATAAGCCACTCGCACTGGGACTGAATTGACGAACCAACACGAAGATCCGCACAACGAGCAGGATTCACAGGTCTACGAAGACTCCGAGAACAAGGTGTTCGGGCCGACTCAAAAAGATATCGAAAGATCTTGGGATAGCCACGGCAGTGAAAGATCGAGCGGGTCTAGCGGAATAGTTTGGAAAATGATGGTCGGCATTGTTTCCCTGGTGATTCTTGTATCGATGCTGTTCGGTGTCCTCGGTCCGGTCTTCGGTGGGGACTCGAGTGACTCCCAAGACGCACCTGAACTTCAATCGGCAACAGTGGTCCGGGTAATCGACGGAAACACCATCGTTGTCGACACTGACGACGGAGAACGAACCGTTCAGATGATTGGGGTCGACACGCCGATCTACGGGAATCCCTTCTACGACTTTGCGCAGGAAGTCACGCAATCATGGATTCACGGTGAACAAATCTCGCTTGAAGCAGATGTCGAAGACAAAGACGATCAAGGCAGATTGCTCAGATACGTCTATTTGGACGGCGTAATGATAAACGCCGCCATACTGCTGAACGGTCTTGGCTCCGCAGTGAATGATGGTCGCAACATGAGGTACAACGGTTATCTCAGCGACATGCAACGTCGTGCCCAAGATTCTGGTGCAGGAATTTGGGATGATCAGGAGCTAAGTGAGGCAGAGGGGGTGCCACAGGCATCACTTCGAATTGCTTCGTTCGCTAGCTGATGACTGCCTCGTCCGAAAACACCAGGTCGGTTAGCCGATTCAGATCCGTTACCTCTAATTCCGCATACCGGAAGCTATGGGGCATCGGGATTGCCTCCACCACGATGCGATGGATGGAAACAGTTGCCCTTGGAATATTTGTTTTCCAATTGACTGATTCACCATTCTGGGTCGCAGTCGTTGGGTTCCTAAGGATGATCCCAATGTTCGCATTGGGGCCGGCGATCGGCCTGATCTCTGACAAAGTGAACCGCAAACTGCTCATGGGATTCACGTTAGCCGTGCTCTCAGGAGTGTATGCCGTTTTAACTGGACTCGTTATAGCTGACCTGATTCAACTGTGGCACGTTTGTGTTGGGGCTGCTCTTGCGGGAATAATGTGGGCGACAGATTTCCCGGTGAGGCGCGCCATGATTGGTGACGCCGTCGGGTCAGGGGGCATATCGACCGCAATTGGAATAGATATGGCGAGCTCCAATTTTTCACGTGTGATCGGTCCTCTCGGGGCCGGCGCATTCTTGGAATCGTTTGGGGTTGAATTCGCGTACCTGACAGGTGCGATCCTTTTCGCACTTGCCTCGATACTGGCCTTCTCGCTACCAGAAGTGAAGTCGCAAGAAAACAACGCAAACTCCGACGGAAGCTATTTCGCCAACCTACTTGAAGGTTTGAAATACGTGAAAGCCGACCGCATAATCGTCATCACGCTGATCATCACGATGGTGATGAACCTCTTCGGATTCCCGTACCAGCACATGGTGCCGGTTATCGGTACTGAAGCGCTCGTTGTTGGTCCATTGCTAATTGGATTGCTACTTGCGACTGAAGGTGTTGGAGCGACGATTGGTTCGCTGGTTATTGCAGTCAAATCTCGACCAGGTGCGTACACAAGGATTTACGCGTACGGCAGCGTACTGTTCCTCACCACGATTCTCCTATTCTCAATTTCACCCTCATATGCGGTCGCATTGCCCGTGTTGTTCATCGGTGGATTCTCGATGTCAGGATTTGCAACTATGCAGAGCATCATTGTGATTTCCTCCACTCCTTCCGATATTCGCGGGCGCGTACTCGGGGTGTTGGCAGCATCTATTGGAATGGGACCGTTCGGAGCACTGTTGGTAGGAGCGCTGGCTGTTTGGCTCGGGGCGAGCATGGCTGTCACAGCAATTGCAATAGCAGGATTGACCTTGACATTTGCATCGCTAATCTACTGGCCTGGCTATCTGAAAACCGCCGTGAACCCAGAAAGATTCTCGGTGCAACGAGCAGGATCTTAGTTTGAGTACTTATTCACTTATTGCCCTGGACATCGATGGCACGATGATCGGCCAGGACAGGACCGTCTCCGACGATCTACGAGATGCCATAGCTAGAGTCCGGGACACTGGTGCGGTCGTTTCCGTAGCCACAGGCCGAACTCTCCCGCCTGCGGCGCGAGTGGCCCGGCAGTCGGGCGCCACAGGACCTGTCATTTGCTTTCAAGGGGCTATGACGTTCGACCAGAGTCTCGGCAAGCCACTGCGACACGTGACATTGTCTCCGTCGATCGCACGTTCTGCGCTCGAGTCGTTAACTGGCGTTGCGGAGCTAATGATGTTCATCCACAACGATGTTTGGGTTGAGACCGAAAGCGAATGGACGAACGGTTATTCGCAACGCATGGAAGTAAACGTCCTGCAGTGCGATTCGTTCCAAGACGTAATTCACAAGAGACCGACAGCTATCGTCGGCATCGATGATGAACCAAAGATAATTCCGATGGTGCAGAGTGTTCGAGACGCGATTGGTGACCGAGCGATCGTGACACATTCCCTTCCGATGTTTTGTGAGATCGAAGCAGCTGGTGCCGGCAAAGACCACGCGGTCAGCGAGCTGGCTACGAGCCTGGGTATTGATCGCTCTGCCGTGGTCGCCGTAGGGGATGGAAAAGGCGACCAGACGATGATTGAATGGGCTGGATTGGGAGTGGCTGTGAAAGGCGGGCATCCCGAAGTTGAAGCCATAGCTGACCGAATCATCGGAACGCCAGAAAACGGCGGTCTTATCTCTTTGTTGCATGAACTTTGCGATAATCGATTACTCGTGTCTCCTAGTATGAAATCATCAAAATAAAACACTAAAGGATGCTTCTTTGAAAGACGTGGTTGTACTTGGCGGTCTGAATATGGACTTGATCGTCGAGACTCCGAAATTGGCTGGTCCAG
>CAYYMP010000055.1:0-13572 GCA_964472915.1 uncultured Dehalococcoidales bacterium
ATGTACTGGCTTCAATCAGTCAACGTGAACGCCGGGTTCTCGAGTTGCGATTCGGTATCGAGGACGGAAGAAGCAGGACTCTCGAGGAAGTCGGTATGGAGTTTGGTGTAACCAGGGAACGAATCCGACAGATCGAAGCCAAGGCGCTCAGGAAACTACGACACCCGACGCGATCTAAGAAGCTTCGCGACTTCCTCGAGTAGACGTAGTTCAACATGCCAGAAGCACCGGACCTTCAAGTTGTGAAGGAATATCTGGTGCGGTGCGTTGTCGACCGAAAGATTCTCAAGGCCGAAGAGCGTAAACCTCTCGTGCTTCGGAATATGACCGGTGCAGGGTTCAGCGGTGATATTGCTGGCAGGACGATCAATTCGATAGCTCGCAAGGGCAAGCTACTCATATTCGAGTTGTCTGGCGAGCGACTACTTGTGGTCAGCCCTATGCTAACCGGCGGACTGAGGTTGAGCGAGCCATCGGAAAAGATGCTTGCCTCTGTGATTCTTACATTTGATCTCGATTCTGGAGTGCAGCTCAGATATTTCGACCAGAAGAAGATGGGGCAGGTGTACTACCTGGAACCATTGCAACGAGAGGAAATAGTTCGACTAGAGAATCAAGGTCCAGACGTTCTGGATAATCCTATGGAACTGGATGAATTCAAACTTGGACTCAAGCCGTTCAGAGGTGAAGTCAAAGGTGTGCTTACACGTGGGCAGTTAGTGTCCGGAATAGGGAATGCCTACGCTGACGAGATCCTGCATGACGCGAGCATCTACCCGTTCAAGAAAGTTGGCCGGCTTTCGGACGATGAGTTGGTGCGGCTGCATCACTCGGTGTATACGGTCACTGCTAACGCAACGAAATTGCTGCGCTCAATTGTCGGTGATTCGATCCACAAGAAGCACCGGGAGCATCTCAGAGTTCATGGTAGAAAAAATGAACAGTGCCCAAGGTGTGGTTCGAAGATCACCGAGATACGTACTAATCGGAAAGAAACGTCGTACTGCCGCAAGTGTCAACCAGGCCTGCTAATCAATAACTAGCAAATACATAATAAGAATATACTGAGTAAATGTTGTTGCCAGTGCGGGGCGCTGTTACGATTGAACTGTTCCTCGATTCAAAGGACAGTTGATGGAAACTTCACAGGCACTGGCCGAAATACGCGATCTAGTTGTGATCGTGTTTCTGCTCGTGGCTCTCATCGCCATAGTGTTTGGATCTGCACTGTTCTTGCGCACGTACGGACGCATCAATCGCCTGATGGACAAAGTCGAGAACGCTGCAGACGAAGTCGAATCAACTTTCGGCAAAGTCGCATCTGCTCGACGGTCGGTCGAAGAAGCTGTCGATACTTTGCAGCCTGTAGCGAACGCACTGACGGCGATTGCTGGATTCACAGGTGTCACCAGGTTGTTTGGTGCAAAAAAGACCCGAAACGACGGTTCATAAACTTCAACGAGAGCGATATCTATGGCAGACAGCGATAGCGGTGGCGGATTTTTCCAGGGATTCCTGATTGGTGGAATTGCTGGATTCGTCGCGGGGATGATTTTCGCTCCAAAGTCTGGTGAAGAAACTCGTGCCTATATTCTTGATCAGAGCCGAGAATGGCGAGACAAGGCCGACGAACTTACTTCCGCGACACGTGAGCGAATGGCTGCTGCTGCCAACGAAGGACGCCGCGCTGCGTCGATGACACGTGCCGATGACGATTTCGAAGATCTCGATCTAGACGACGAATCGCTCTAACGAACCGCTAGCCCCTGCGCTCTCGGGTAAGTTCCAAGCACTTTGAACGTTGAGGTGAACTGCTTCAACTCGCTGATCGCCTCCTGAACGTTCGGGTCATCAATACGTCCATCGAAATCGAGCAGGAAGATGTAGTTGCCCATGCCTTTGCCGGTTGGGCGTGACTCAATTTTCGTCAGGTTGATTTGCCGATCTGCGAACGGTCGGAGGGCACCATAGACCAACCCTGGCGCATCGGGGCTTCCGAAATCGAAAGCAACAGAAGTCTTGTTGGAATTCTTTGGTGCTTCACCTGATGACGTTAGAACTGCGAATCGCGTAACGTTGTTTTGGCGATCCTGAATCCCTGCTGCAAGTATCGGCAATCCTGCGATTTCTGCTGACCGGCGAGGGCCAATTGCAGCGCTACGGTCGTCGTCGTCTTTCAAATTTGTAACTGCGGCTGCCGTGCTGGTGGTTGCCAGTTGCTCGGCAAACCTGAGTTCGTTCGACAGGAATACTCGGCACTGGTCTAACGCTTCCTGTTTCGACTTCACAACCCGGATGTCGCTAATCGAAACTCCGGGCCTAGCAATCAAGCAGTGATCAATTGGTAAAAGAATTTCACCTTTGATTTGGGTTTTCTTGGAGTTGAGGAGGAAATCGACAATTTCGATGATTGTTCCGGCAAGAGAATTCTCGATTGGAACCACCGCTTCTTCGACCTCGCCAGATTCCACAGCCTGGGTTATTTGGCTGAGAGTGGCGTAAGGAACCCGATCACCCTCAGGAGCGTAAAAATATGCCGCTTCATCGGTGTAAGTGCCTTCTGGACCAAGGAATGCGATCTTCTTTGACATCTTTTATCTCAGTTCTGTGAGTACTTCCCAGAGCTCATCCGTGGTGTTTGTGGGTGAAAGCGCCACAACTTCGTCTTCGGCTTGTATTTCCGGATCTTCGCCCAAATTCTTTCGTCGGCCTTCGGAATTTATCAACAAGACAATACTTGCTCCGTATGGAAGTGTTACTTCAGAGAGTTTCCTTCCCACGGTAATGCCTGCTTCAGGGATTTTCAGCGTTACAAGTTCCTCTGTCCGGTCTGCGAGGGGCATCAAACGAATCAACGGGTGAGCTGGTAGAGCGGTTGCGAGGTTTGCGAGTACTAGGTCCGTGGTACTGACCACAAGGTCAATTCCTACTCGTTCGAATAGCTCAGCGTTTTCAGGATCGCGAACAGTTGCGATAGTTTTCGGGACATCGAAGTTGCTTCGAGCCAGTTGGCAGGCAGCGAGATTGTCTGCGTCGGAGTCGGTCACTGCTATGAACGCTGCTGCCCTGGCTGTTCCCGCGTCATTGAGTGAGCGTAGTACCGTTGCATCGCCTACCGACGCAACCATTCCCAGTTCGCGTTGAATTGCATCGACTGCGGATTCCTCTTTGTCGAGGATAAAAACCTCATGGCCTTCACTGACGAGCGATGATGCGAGCGGGGCGCCAACTCGACCTCCCCCTGCGATTACGAGATACACAGCTAATCCTGCTCCCCGGTTATCGATTGCATCAATTGTCCGGTGACTGACTCTGATTTGTTTACCGTGTCTATTCCCATCGATTCATACATGGAGTGAAGTGCCGTGTCTTTGACTGCGGTAACCACCTTGGCGACGTTGAACATTTCTTTGGCTTTTTGAGCGATCAATCCGTTCAAGGGGTCGTTACCAGTTGCTGCGATCAGAACTTCTGAGTTCGAAATACCTGCTTCGACCAGTGCGGATGAAAGAGAACCGTCTCTAACCAGTACTTGAATGACTCCAGAGTCGACTCGTCCTCTGGGCAGTTTTCGCAGGGCATCGGCGTCGGTGTCAATCATGACTACCTGGTGACCTCGGTCAGTCAGCTGCCGAGATAAGTTCGATCCAACGTTGCCGGATCCAATGATGATTACGTTCATCCAATCGATCCTTCAGTTGATGCTTGTCGAATTTTCAAAATCACGATCTGCCGTTTCGTTGCGAACGTGCCACAGGAGTTACTGCCTCGCTGCGCTCTCGCCATAAGATCACATCACACGGGGCATGTTCAAGGATGTACGGGATGTCATTTCCAAGTGAAAAGAGTCCAAACTCCCTCGGGTACGACGTTCCAATCACGATAGCGTCAGTATCACGAACTATCGCCTCGTGGACTACGGCGGGACCCAGCTCGCGTGCTTGCAGCAACTGGGTGTCGACTTCGCCGCGTGGTAACCGAGCTAATCTCTCTGAACGGTGAAGCACCTGTTCTCCACGAGCGATCTGATCTTCGATTTCTGAATCGAGAGGTAGCGAGCGATCTACCTGTATTACGTACACGATAAACAGACGTCCACGTTCGTCTCTCACGATGTCCGCAGCGCGAGACACCGTGTTGATGTCGGAAGGATCATCGGTGACTACTGCGAGTACACGATTAAATACCATAAGCCTTCTGTCCTGTTACTCGCTAACTGGTGATCCGGCTCACGTACTCGTCGCGACCTGCGACTACCAGTACGTCACCCGCTCTTAGTCGTTCATCAGAGTCCGGGCTTAAGGTGATGTCGTTGCCACGTTTGAGAGCTACGACTGCGATTCCATATTTGTCTCGCGCACCCGCGAAACCTGCCTCATCAAGAGTCATGTTCGTAAATCGTTCGGGGACTTGGAGCCTGCTGACCCCGAAGGCCTCTGCCAACTCCATGTATTCCTCTACATCCGGGTTGAACAGACTGTGCGCGAGACGATGACCCATTTCTTCTTCAGCGTGCACGACACGGTTGCATCCGAGTCGACGCAAGGTATTTCCATGCAAGGTGCTGTGAGCTCGGGCAACGATGTACGGGAGGTTCATGGTTTGGAACAGAACCGAAACCATGATGCTGGCTTCCACATTTGCACCGATACCTACGATCCCGATATCGAAGTTGTGCACACCAAGTTCACGGAGAACTGCTTCCTGCGTGGCATCACCGGCAACGGGATAAGTCACTTCACCCATCAATGACTGAACGCGCTCTTCATCGATGTCGATCGCCATAACGTCGTGACCGAGCTGGTACAGCGTACGGGCGACGTTACCGCCGAAACGACCAAGACCTACAACTACTACTTGCTGCTTACTTTTCATACGTTACCGGGGAGAGAATCCCATCTAGTGCGGTTGATCTACACGCAAACGCTGCAATTGCTACACGTTTCCGATGTATGCAGAGTGCCCATATTCTAACGCTGGGAGCGTTCTCGGTTCATTCGAAACACTATAGTGTGTGAAGGATTGAGCGAAAACAGTATTGCGACTTCTGCTGCAATCTCAAAATCTGATGACTATAAATCGCTCATACAGATCAGTTGATTGCTTGTGGAATTCTCGTCCAAGTGATCGCTGGATTTTGGTGTGATGAGTTCAAAACAGCCAAAACAAAACCTTCAATCGATGCTCGAGAACAGCGATCGATTTCTTACAGCCGTGGAGATCGAAACGTCTCGCGGCTTATTGATGGCTGAGGCATCTCGGAAGACCGCAGAACTGGCGAAGTCACTGTCCGAGTTCGATCGCGTCGATTTTGTTGCACTTACGGACAATCCCGGCGGTAATCCCCACATTCGACCGGAGGTTCTCGGGCAAGACCTTCTATTCCGGGGGCGGGACGTTGTAATCAACATGTCCTGCAAGGACTACAACCGCAACGGGGTGGAAAGTCGGTTGTGGGCTCTAGGAAGCCAGGGTTTCACCAACGTTTTGGCGTTGTCGGGAGATTACCCGACAGGCGGATTCCAAGGGCAAGCGCAACCCGTATTTGATCTCGACTCTGTTGGATTGCTGGAACTAATGCGGCAAATGAACGAAGGATTGCCTAATCCTGTTTGGGGTTCTGCCGGTCGCGAAGACAGACTGGAGCGTACTCACTTTTATGCCGGTTGCGCGGTCAGTCCGTTCAAGAAGCACGAAGGTGAGTTGGTCACCCAGTACCTGAAGCTGGCGATGAAGGTTCGAACCGGTGCTCAATGGGCTATCACTCAGATTGGTTACGACTCACGAAAGCTCGACGAACTTGCTCGCTACGTTCGGTCCAACAATCTGAACGTTCCGTTGATTGGCTCAGTCTTCATTTTGACCGCTCCAGCGGGACGATTTTTCAATCGATGGGGTATCCCTGGCGTTTGGGTATCGGATGAGCTGAGGGATATTGCAAACGAACAGGCGAGATCCAAAGACCGTGGACGAGCCTTCTTCTCAGAGCTAGCTGCCAAGCAAATCGCAATATTGAAAGGTCTTGGATACAGAGGGGCTTATATCTCAGGTAGACCACAGCTCAAACGTATTCAACGGATTCTCGAAATGGCGGACTCATATGGTGAGAACGACTGGAAAGAATTTGCTAAGGAAATCCACTTCCCTCAAACGGGTGAGTTTTACCTGTATGAGCAAGGCGATAATCAGGGTCTCAGTTCTGAAGAACTAAACCGGGAATACATCGCGTCCAAGAAAGGTTTTTCAAAGACCGTCGCGAAGATCAAGAGCCCTGTGCAATACAGGATCGGAAAGTTCGTTCACGACCGAGTGTTCACTGAAGGCACTATTGGGTTTAAAGCTGGTAGTGCCATCTACTCACAGGTAGAAAAGAGCAAAAAACTGACCGGCGTGGCACATGCGCTTGAGCAGATCTCGAAAGTTCCTGTCTATCACTGCCGTGATTGCGGTGACTGCTCATTGCCGGACGTCGGATATTTGTGTCCTGAGTCACAATGCGTGAAGAATCAGCGAAACGGTCCGTGTGGCGGCACGAAGGATGGTCAGTGCGAAGTCCTTGACCAGGAGTGTATCTGGTTGAGGGCATATGACCGGCTCAAACCTTACGACCAGGAACAAACCATGCTCCAGCGACCGGTTGTGTTCAGGGATGCGTCTCTGCGAAATACCTCGGCGTGGATGAATACATTCTTGAAACGAGACCATCACGGAAAAAATAATCCCAACTCATAGGTTTCGACTGCATAATCAATAACCCACCTTTTTCATCCGTTCGACTGAGAAAAATAACGATGCCCAAAGTCATTGAATCCTCTGATCAGTTCGTCGTTATCGGCGAGAACATTCACACCACTCGCGTAGTGAAGCGTGGCGGCATACGAGGTCATGTTTTCGATGACGGTACGGAGGCAGTCAAATACAAAGTCGACGGTGAACTTTATTTCGTAAACGTTCCTGAGCATTTCACGACTACTCAGCCTTATGAACAGGGCAACTTGAAGCACTTCATGATCGCCATTTGGAAAGGCATAAACGAGAGCGGAGACGATGCCAAACAGGGCACTTATTACATCGAGCACGAGGTTGCCAGGCAGACGAATGCAGGCTCTCACTATCTAGATCTGAACGTCGATGAGTCATCTCACAGACTGGAAGAGCAAAAGGCCTCTATGGAGTGGCTCGTCAAGTTTGTGGAATCGGTCTCAACGCTTCCTCCAAGCATCGATTCCTCGAACCCGGAAATCATTGAGGTTGGTCTGTCCGCTTACTCGAGAAGGCAAGGTCGCCCAATGCTCAACTCGATTGCGCTTGAGCGTCCGGAAACTATTGACGTTGCACTCAAACACGACGCAAGAGCTGTGGTTTCAGCTGCCAACGAAGTTGGTATGCCTGCGGACGACAAAGAGCGTGTTGAGAATGTGGGCAGAATCGTTGAGTTAGCTCTCAGTAAGGGAATGAAAAAAGAAGATATCTTCGTCGATCCTTTGATGTTCCCGATCGCCGTAGATTCAAACTACGGGAAGCACGTATTTGATGCGATCAAACAGATTCGAGCCGACTTTGGTGATGAGATTCACATTACCGGTGGCATGAGCAACGTGTCGTTTGGAATTCCGAAGCGCAGGCTCGTGAACGACGTATTCCTGTACCTGGCAATCGAAGCTGGAGCAGATTCAGGAATCATCGATCCGATAACGACTTCTGCCGAACGCTCACTCACGATGGATTTGGACGCGAAACCGGCTCAACTGGCAATGGATTTGTTGCTAGGGAACGATGATTTCGCAATGAACTACATCGCGGCGTTCCGCGCTGGAGAACTTGGCTAGTTTTAGACTTGGCCATCTCGAATTCCCGAAGTTGAACTCAAAACGAGCAAATTCGGTTTATAAATTCATTTGCCTCTGAGATGGGCGAACCCGCAGAGTATACGCGCCTATGTTTCGATTTCTTGTATTCGCGGTCAATTTTATTGCCAGCAACTTCAATGAGTTCCTGAGCAAAAACGGCCCATACATGTCCGCAGCGATCGCGTTCTATGCGTTCTTCTCGCTGTTCCCGCTTTCACTTGCGCTGATAGCTGTGTTTTCGCTTGTCCTAGGTATAGAGGGATTCGAGGCACGTTTGATCGACGGTTTGCGTCAGCAGATACCAGTGTTGGCTGAAGCGGATGATGAATTCCTTGGCAACTTTTTCGAGAGCATTTCGCGTGGACGAGTTGCTGGTGGAGTTATCGCAACAATCGGTCTGTTCTGGGTTTCTCAGCAGGTTTTTTCTGCGATCCGAAAGAGCGTCAATGTCATATGGGGCATCAATAAAACTCGCCCCTTCCTGACCGAGCGGGTTATGGACATCGCTTTGATGTTCGGAGCTTCTACGTTGCTTTTCGCTTCGGTGTTTATCACCGGTGCCATGGCATACATCCAGGATTTGTCAGCTATCTGGCTCCCAGATGCTCCGATCAGCGATGAGCAGCTCTGGTCGAGATTGGCATTGCTCGTTCCACCATTCCTGTCTTTCACCGTTTTCCTGACGATCTACTGGTGGCTACCTAACACCAAATTGCACTTCCGCGACGTGTGGCTGACATCGCTCCTAGGTGCGATCGCTTTTGAAATATCGAAAGCAATTTTCATCTTCTACCTCCGAAATATGAGCGGAGTGGCAATTTCGATCTACGGAGGTGTCAGCACGATCATTGTGTTGATGATCTTCGTATACGTGTCAGCGATCATATTGCTTGTAGGAGCGATGCTTACTTCGAGATACGCGTTCTATCTAGCGGAGAAAGAGCAAAACGAACGTAATGAATCGCTCTCTCATAGCCTGGAACGTATTCGGACGACATCGTCGCTACCCGGTATGCCAAATCCTGTACCAACCGGTGCCCAAGAACCTGATCATGCAGAAGGTCCGGGAGCGGTTCGCAACGAAGATAAGTTCGATTAGCTAGTTTCTAACTCGTACGGAAATAAGACCGGATGCTGTTGTTGCTCCACCGAGTAGTGCCATCTGGTAGGGGCGTGCTTCAAGCAAGAGAATGGTGATCAGCGAAATCGCCATCATCATTTGTCCGAGATTAGATACGGACTGCGAAGCCCAGAATTTTAGAAAGTCTGAGTCACGCCAAAGAGAATTATTTGGCGCGTCGTGCGAGTTGGGACCAACTGAAGGCATGCGTCATGATGGCACACGCCAGATCAACCGTTTGAGTGCAAAAAGTTGTTAGGTGCTAACGAATCTCGGCGACGATCTTGCCTTTGACGTGCCGTGACTGGAGCTGTTCGAGGCCTGACGGGATCTCATCAAGCGTCAGAGTTTGCTCGATCATCGGGTCAATCTTTTTCTCAGCTACCAGGCCGATCATTTCGGTCGCCATTCGTGCTAGATCGACCTGTGCTTCGTGGTTCGTTGATGTGTGTGCCCCACCGTAAGCGATGTTGTGAATTGATTTGGCACCTGCAAACGTCGATGCATCCAAAGTCGGCATCCCTGCTACACAAGCGATTCCACCCCTGAAATTGAGAACCTCGATTCCTTGGTTGGCGGTGTCAACATCTACGGCACCAAGAACTCGATCAACGCCCAATCCGTTCGTGTAGTTCAGAATTTCCTGGACAACGTCCTGGGTGTTGTAGTCGATCGCTAGATCAGCGCCAATGGATTTCACAAATTCGTGGTTACGCTCTGAAGCAGTTGTGATGACTGTTGCACCGATGTTCTTGCTTATCTGGACACCGAACCCGCCAACGCCACCAGCGCCGCCTTGCATCCACACGATGTGATTTGGTTGTACATCGAGTCGCCTTACAACCGCCTCATAGGCTGTGAGACCCGCACACGGGATTGCAGCGGCTTCTGCATACCGAACACTGTCTGGGATTGCAGCTGTGGTGTGTGCTGTCGTGATCGCGTATTCGGCGAAACCACCTTGCTTCGTGAGATCACCATGGTAGAAAACTCGGTCACCGACCTTGAACTCGACTACTCCCTCACCCACAGCATCGACAACACCGGCAACATCGAGTCCAAGCACGAACGGAAATGTCCAGTTTGGGTTACCTCGCCCGGTAAGTTTGTAGTCGACCGGATTGAGGCTTACGGCATGGACCTCAACTCGAATTTCTCCTGCTCCAGGTTCGGGAGTTGGAAGTTCTCCAACGTATAGATCCTGTACGACTCCAGGTTGATCGAGTAGTAGAGCTTTCATGGCGGTTCCTATGCCTTTTCCAGTGCGACCGTGATTTTCACGTCGTCTACTTGAACCGATTCGGTAGTCGACGAGTCGATTGCGTCCTCACTTACGCCGGCACCCAATTCAAGATGTTCAGCGAGTGTTTCACCCGAGATGTACTCCTCGTGCGGACGCAATGTGTCAGCGACCGGCTCGGTTGTGATTACCCAGAGATTGATGCGGTCGGAGATTTCCAGACCAGAAGACTTTCGGAGGTTTTGAACTGCGCGAACCACTTCGCGAGCAACACCCTCCGCCTTCAACTCATCCGATACCACCGTAAGAACAGCACCTGCGTAACCGGCATCTGTCGCCACAGCGTAATTCTCGAGCGCAACTCGTTCAATCAATACTTCGTCTGATTCGAGTTCGAAATCACCTACTTTGATGATCTCGCCAGCCTCTGATGCCCGAGCTATTTCCGCTGCATCAGCTTCGGCAATCGCGTTTCTGATAGCACCGATTTCCTTGCCGTATTTTGGTCCAAGCTTCGGTAGGTTCGGCTTGATATCGAAGCCAAGAAGACCGCCGATTTCTGAGGCGTTTCGAACTGCTTTAACGTTCAACTCTTCTTTTAAAACTGGTTCGATTTCGGCGAGTGCGAAGTGCTCCCAATCGTGTCGAACCTCAGCAACGAATTCGGCGAGTGGTTGTCGAACTTTGAGTTTCGATTGCGCACGGGCTGAGCGGCCAAGTGAAGCGAGTCTAATTGCGAGCCGTGTTCGATTCATCACATCCTGATCAATCAACGACTCGTTTGGTTTTGGCCAGTGAGTCAGGTGAACAGAATCTGGAGTTCCCTCGACCCGTTCTGCCACCAAGTTGCGGTAAAGCATGTCCGCAGCAAACGGAGTGAACGGAGCAAGGAGTCGAGAAAGTGTGACAAGGCACGTGTAGAGCGTCGAGTACGCCGCAGACTTGTCCTTGTCGCCCTCCGATTTCCAGAAACGACGTCGTGAGCGCCTGACGTACCAGTTCGACAAGTCATCGATGAACTGCTCCATTGCTCCCGCCGCGTACGGAAGTTGCCAATTCTCAAGGTTGTCGGTCATGCGACCAATTAACTGATTGAGTTCAGACAGGATCCAGCGATCGAGTTCAGAGAAACTTTCTGCATCGGAAGCCATCGCCCAGTTGATGTAACCCGGCTGATCAACTCCGAACTCAAGCGGAATGCTCGAATCGTCGGGAGTCCAACCGTCGAGGTTCGCGTATGTCACGAAGAACGAGTAGATGTTCCACAACGGAATCAGGAACTGCCGACGTACCTCATCACCCGTACGGAATCCGAAGTTGATGTTGTTCGCCGGTGTGTGACGACTAAACACCCACCGCATAACGTCGACACCCATTTGATCGGCCGCGTCTTCAAACCAAATTGCATTGCCCTTTGATTTGTGCATTTCCTCGCCGTTCTCATCTCGCATAAGCGCGTATGAGAAAACCTGGCGAGAAGGCATGGAGTCTTCGAGAACCGCGGCCATCACGATCAGTGAGTAGAACCAGTTTCGGAACTGGCCAGGGAAGCTTTCTGAAATCCAGTCGGCAGGGAACCACTCTTTCCAGTGATCAGGGTCGGATTTGTATCCAATGGTCGAGAACGGAACGATTCCTGCGTCCAGCCATGCGTTTCCAACGTCCTCGATACGAGAAACTTCTTCACCACAGTCTGAACAGGCGATCTTTACACTGTCGATCCACGGCCGATGTGGAGATGCTCCGCTCTTTTCGAATTCATCCCAACCTTCAACGGCTCGCTCTTTTAGTTCTTCTGCGGAGCCAATTACATCGAAATTTCCGCAATCACACGCGTAGATCGGGAGCGCCAAACCGTAGTAACGCTTCTTCGAGATCATCCAGTCGTGCATATTGCGCAGCCAGTCGAGTTCTCGAGCTTTACCGAACTCAGGGAACCAATCCATCTCGTTCGTGGCTTTGACCATCTTTGGTCGAATCTCGTCCATCGAGATGAACCACTCGTCGACGAGTCGGAAAACAAGCTCGGTTCCGCAGCGCCAGCAAACCGGGTATCGGTGCGTGTACTTGTTGACTCGTACCAGCAGTCCTTTTTCTTTCAGTGACTCGAATACGAGATCTTTTACGTCTGCAGCGGACTTGCCGGTGAACTGTCCAAATCCGTCCATGTAAACGCCGTTTTGATCCAGGGGAGCAATCGGGGTTAGACCGTTGTCGTTACCTAACTGGAAGTCTTCCGCACCTGCACCCGGAGCTGTGTGAACAATTCCTGTACCTTCAGTCTCTCCGACTTCGTCCCATGAGAGAACTCGGTGCTGATCTTTGGTTTCAGACTGTGCTGGCAGTTCATCGAACGGACCGCTGTATCTGAGTCCGACAAGCTCTGAGCCCTTCAACTCACCAAGAATCTGAGCCTCGTTCGTGAGAACGTTGTCCTTCTTTAGTGATTCGAATAGCGCTTTGCTGAAGTAGAGAATCGATCCCTGGTCTTCGACCTTGAGATACGTGTTGTCAGGGTTTACTGCTGCGGCAACATTGGCAGCAAGAGTCCAAGGCGTGGTGGTCCATACGAGAAGGTTCTCATTCTCGTGCCCCTCATCAATGATCGGGAACTTTAAGAACGGGCTCTCGTGGGTGATTTCCTGGTAGCCCTCGGTGACGATCTCGTGTTGAGAAAGACCGGTCCCACAACGCGGGCACCATGGCATAACGTCTCGACCCTTATAGATCCAATCGTTATCTGCACAGGTCTTGAGAAAATGCCAGATGGTGTAGTTATTTTCGTCTGACTTTGTGTGGTACGAGTTGTCCCAGTCCATGAAGTAACCAAGGCGTTTTGACTGCTCCGTGATTCGGTCAGCGAATCGATCAACACGCGCCTGGCACTCACGCACGAACTTGTCGACGCCGTACTCTTCGATGTCGCGTTTCGACTTGAAGCCTTTTTCTTTCTCGACTTCAACTTCGATCCACAGGCCCTGACCATCAAATCCGTTCTGGAAGCGCTGTTTGTAACCCTGCATGTTTCGGAAGCGAAGGAACAGGTCTTTGTATGTTCGACCCCAGGCGTGGTGAACACCCATCGGGTTGTTGGCAGTAATAGGTCCGTCTATGAACGAGAAGCGCTTTTCGCTGTTCTCGTTGAGTTTCCTGTAGCGCGTGGAAATATTGTTTTCGTTCCACCATTTGAGAATGGCTTCTTCGTTGGCGACGAAATCGACTTTTGGATCTACTGGATCGAACTGACTCGACACTACTGCTTCCTTGAAAAGAACGTTCTTATTTTGTTCGGGACGAAAAAGTGGCAAAAAAATAGCCCGTCCCAAATTCAGGGACGGGCGTTTGAAATAAAACGATACCGC
>CAYYMP010000056.1:0-12649 GCA_964472915.1 uncultured Dehalococcoidales bacterium
ACGGAAGTTCCGTTGAGTGCTTACGAATTCTAGCAATTGTCGATGGATGATCGATACATCCGGCTATAATTCCAGCCCGATTTGAAGCCAGAAAATAACCAACGGAGCTAAACGTGGCACTTCTACTGAACCGGTCTGATGTTCAACAACTCCTCCCAATGTCGAAGGCGATCGACGTATTGGAGGCCGCGTTTGGTGAGTTGTCAGCGGGTACAGCGGAAATGCCTGACCGAACGGTTATGACCGATGCCGAAGTTGGCGGTTGGATCGCCTACATGCCTGCTTACCTAAAGTCTGGTGGCGCACTTGGGGTGAAGGCAGTAACCGTTTACAAGGACAACCCGACCAAGTTCGATATGCCAACGACGATTGGGACGATTCTTGTGCAAGACAACCAGACCGGTGTCGTTGTCGCAGCGATGGACGGTGGTTACTTGACTGGCATTCGTACCGGTGCCGGCGGCGGCGTGGCAACCCGTCATCTCGCGAGGAAAGATTCCAAGGTTGCCGGTGTGCTTGGTACTGGCGTTATGGCTCGTGGGCAGGTCCTGGCACTTGCAGAAGCAGCCGACCTGGAAACTATTCTCGTCTACTCACGGAACAACGCTGATCAACGGCAGGCGTTCGCCGAAGAGTTCACTCAACTTACCGGTGTAAATGTTCAGGTCGCTGAAAGCGCGGAGGGCCTCGTTCAAGAGTCAGATATTGTCACATTGATTACTTCGGCGACGGAACCAATTGTCGACGGATCATGGTGGAAGCCAGGAACTCACATCAACGCAATCGGATCTCACGCAGTTGGCGTTCGAGAGCTAGACACGGCAACTATCAAAATGTCGAAAGTTGTGTGCGACCAGAAACAGGCGTGCCTGAACGAAGCTGGAGATATCCAAATTCCGATTGAAGAAGGTGTCTATTCAGCTGATGATATTCACGGCGAACTTGGTGAAGTCGTCAACGGTACGATAGCCGGGCGAGAGAGCGACGATGAAATCACTCTTTTCAAGAGCGTAGGACTGGCAATTCAGGACATTTCTTGCGCATCCCTCGTTTACGACCAGGCGAAGGAACAAGGCGTTGGTCTTGAGTTCAACTTCAGCGGTTAGTTCCGTTCTACGCTAACCAGCAGAAATACAGAACTCGTTTCCTTCGGGATCTTGCAACACTGCCCATCTGAACCCTTCTTCTGGGATGGGGCGGATCACTGTAGCTCCCAGATTGATCAATTCGTCCAGGGCTTCGTCGAGGTCTTCAACTTCGAGATCTGGATGAGCTCGATTCTTGCCGGATTTTCCTTCCGGGACTTTCTGCAACGTCAGGCTTGAAACACCTGGTGCTGCCTTGAAGAAGATGTATGTCTCATCTTCGCTGGCGATCTCTGTACCTAGGACTGTTCGCCAGAAAGTTTTAGCACGTTGAAGATCGTTTACATCGAGCGCCATCGAACCGAGTTTCGCTATCGCCATGGGTTTCTCCCTTACGGGCGGCAGCATAGCTGAATGCGGTCAGGCAAGCTCAACAAGCGTGGCACCGTTACCGCCCTGGTGTCGAGGTGCTGCGCTGAAGGTTCCAACGAGTGAGTGTCCGGCAAGAATCACCCTGATCGCTTCTCGCAACGCCCCGGTACCGTCACCGTGGATGACTCTGACGTTACGAAGCCCGGACATTGACGCGTCATCGATGAATTTTTTCACTTCATCTTCGGCTTCGTGAACTCGGAATCCCCGGACATCTAGTTCAGTAACAGTTTCAGTTGCCGGTACTGCATCGACCGAAATGGACGGCTGGGGTTTGGGATCAGCTTTGTCTTCAGCGGGTTTAACAAGTCGAAGCTGTGATTCTTTTAGCTCGATTCGTGCTCCACCCATTTGAAGTTCGATCATTCCGTCCTTACCACGGTCGATGACCGTTGCGTTGACGTTCAGTCCTTTAATCTCGACCTCGTCGTTGGCTTGAAGGGGACGGGCAACTTTGTCGTCGGAGGGAGGTGCTTCAGGTGGAGGAGCCACTGGCAGCCAGGTTGGATCGGCAAATCGTCCTTTTAATCTGCCTATCGCACGTTGGGCTGCTGCAAGATCGGTGTCCTGCTTCGCTTGACTAACGATCTTTCTGAGGTCACGACGCACCTGGTCTGCCTCACGGCGAAGCTCCATTCGAGATTTTTCGATCATGTCCTCTTGAGCTTTGGTCACATTGGACAATTTCGATTGAAGTTCCCTCCGCGCGATATCGGCTTCGAGCTTCGATTTTTCCGCCTCGTCACGAATGCGCGCTGTTTCTTCTCGCTCACGTTGCAGTTGTTGGAGGATCGTTTCTGACTCGGTTCGTGCCGGATCGATCATGCTCTCAGCATCTTCGAGGATGTGGTTCGGCATGCCGAGGTGCTTGGCAACGTGCAAGGCGTAGCTTCGGCCGGGAATTCCCATTAGGACCTTGTAGGTCGGCAACATAGAGTCGGGATCAAGTTCAACGGAAGCGTTCGCAAGGTCGCCCGACTCTGCAGCGAATTCGGCAACTGCTCGGTAGTGAGATGTGATTGCAATTGGCATGTCGCTAGCCACTGCGTGTTCGAGGACAGCTCTTGCCAGTGCAGAACCTTCTTCTGGATCAGTACCCGTGCCGAGTTCGTCGAGGAGGATGAGAGAGTTCGAGGTCGCCTCAAGGAGGATTTCGATCACTCGCCCCATGTGGCTTGAGAAAGTAGAGACTGATCTCTCGATCGATTGGGAATCCCCAATATCGGCGTATACCGAATCGAAAATTGCCATTTCACCGTCTTCGACCGGCAATTGGAGTCCAGTCTGGTGCATCAGTGCGAACAAACCAATGGTCTTGATCGCGACGGTCTTTCCACCGGTGTTGGGTCCGGTAATGACGAGGCCGCGAAAACCGGGACCGATGTTGACCGTAATTGGCACAGCGTCGTCGCCCAGTATTGGATGCCTTGCTCCGATCAGGTTTACGACGTTGTCTGAACCGGGAGGCATGGTCGCAATTCGCCGTGCCCGCATTGACTGAGAAAGTCGTCCGCGGGAGACGATGTAGTCGATGGCAGCGGCCGCTTCGATACTTACGACTGCTTCAGGCTCGCGTTCTCCAATCATCCCGGAAATCTTGCGCAGGATTCGTTCTTCTTCTCGTTGAGCTTCAGCTGCGGTTTCGCGCCAGTCATTACACAACTCAACCGCCTTGAATGGTTCTACAAACAAGGTGTGACCGCTTCCAGAAACGTCATGGACGATTCCAGGCACTGATTCTCGGGCGTCAGACCGAACTTCGAGAACGAGCCGATCTCCGCGTGTGACGATTGCGCCAGACTGAAGCGACTGCCGCACCGCGGGGCTGTTCGCTATTCGCTCCATGACCCGCATTACCCGTAGGTAAGTTTTGCTGACGTTCGCTCTTAGTCGCGCCAGCTTAGGGGTGGCTGAACTGAGAACTTCACCTCGATCCGAGACGAGCTTAAACACTTCTTTGTTCAGATCGCGCAGGTCGGGAATATCTTGTGCAATGTTTTCGAGGAGAGGAGTTCGCCCCTTCATTGAGAGAACGGTCTGTCGTGCCACCCAAACCGAGTCCAGAAGGAACAGTACCGATACGATTTCTTCGCCGGTGAGCACTCCACCAATAGAAGCTCGATGAATCAGCTCTCTGGGGTCCCTCGCACCGGTAAGCCCGATGTCTCCTACATCAGAGAGTAGTCTGACCGCTTCCGCTGTTTCATCTTGCAGTCTTTGGACGTCATCCGGGTGTGTTTGGGGCTCGGCAGCGAGAGCCATTTCACGAGACATAAAGAAGCGTGTGCGTCCGGCGAGCATGCTGCGCACGTTAGTAAATTCGAGGAGTTCCCAGGCTTGCTGTTGGAGCGACAGCGGGATTGACTCTGACTCGTTTACTGAATTGTCGTCTGAGTGATCGATCATGTGAGATGGATTGTAGTTCTTACACGATGTTTATACTCGCCGAACGTTACCGAGTTAGCCGAAACGAATCACAAGAGTTTGTGACTGCCAGTTGAAACAAGAACAAGTCGAAACACAAATTCGAACCAGCATGTCGAGGTTGCTCTCACGTGCCGGACTCGAATATTCAGGCGATTTTGTTCGCGTCGGTGAAACAAGGATTCATTACCTGAATTACGGAGCACCGAGCGAGTTGCCACCGGTACTACTGCTTCACGGAGGGGGTGCGGGCAGCGCGATTTGGTATCGCCAGATTGCTGAGCTCTCAAAAACACGACAGGTGATTGCTCCCGATCATCCAGTTTTCGGACTTTCAGATCAAACACCCTTTGAAGAACCACTTCTGGACAGCATCACGGCTTACATAGTCGGGTTTATGGACGCCCTGAAAATGGATCGAGCAGATGTGGTCGCACTTTCGATGGGTGGTCAAGGTGCAATTGCCGCCAGTCTGACGTATCCAGAGAGATTTCGACGGCTTGTTCTTATTGGTTCGGCAGGCTTGGGTGTTGAATTCCCACTCGTGTTCAAACTTAGTCTTGTCCCGTTCTTCGGTCGATTGATTACTCGACCTAACAGGTGGGGACAGGACACATACTTCAAGACTTTCGAGGTAAAAAACACAGAGTTTGAAGGTGCCGAAGAGTACAAGCAGTACGCTTACGACGTGACACTTTCACGAGGTCACTCGAAGGCGAAGCGTAAAAGCCTCAAGTCGATCGCAAACTGGGCAGGTCAGATAAACATATTTACCGATGAGGCACTGGCGCATCTCGACTCGCCGACGCTGGCGATTTGGGGTGATGATGACCAGTTGTTTCCGGTTTCGCATGCAGAACGTTTGGTCAACGCCGCGCCAAACGCCCACTTAGAGGTGATCGAAAATGCCGCACACGTTCCAATACTCGACCATTCAACGCGGGTGACCGAGTTGATTACCCGGTTCGTGAACGCCTAACCCAGCCGGTCGCCTACCGAAATATTCTTCGTTTCTGCCCATTCAGCTGCGGACTGCTTTGGTCCACCCTTTTCTCGGACTCTTCCAATCGTTACAGCCCCGCCAGCGGCACTAACTGTGATTCCTGAGTCTGATATTTCGAGTATCTCCCCGGCGGATGTGGCTTCCGAAGACGATCGAGAAGCGTCGTACAGTGAAACAACCGTGTCTCCAAAGACTGTGTTTGCACCGGGTTGCGGATCGCCACCGCGAATCATGTTGAAGACGGTCGAAGCATTGGCAGACCAGTCGACGGTCACGTCTTTCGCTCGGCACCATCCTTCATAAGTGGCCCCTGATTCATCCTGAACAATTCTTGGGGCAGTTCCTTCTCGTACGAGGTTCACTGACTCGACCATTGCTTCGACACCAAGCGGAAAAAGCTTGTTGAAATACACGGATCCAAGGGTTTCGTCAGGACCAATTTCAACCGGTACTTGCTTCAGCACCGGACCGGTGTCGAGACCTTCGTCTGGCCAGAAGATGGTTAGGCCGGTCTCAGTTTCGCCGTTGATGATTGGCCAGTTGATAGAGCTTGGCCCGCGGTGTTTTGGAAGCATCGATGGGTGGTACTGGATCGTGCCTAGTGACGGAAAATTGATCATTTCCATCGGGACTATATCCGTCACGAATGCCATGACGCACAACTCGGGATCGAGTGCTTTGAACTGATCGACAGCTTCCTGGTCTCGAAGTCGCTTGAAATCGAAGCTCTGAATCCCAAGTTCTTTCGCTGATGTAATGACCGGATCATCCGGGCGACCTTCCTTTGCGGGTGGTGCGAAAACTCCGACGATTTCATCAGCGTCATTTTCAGCAAGTGCTTCGAGCACTTTTTGCCCGAATGCCGACTGACCGATCAAGGCGATTCGCATGTCCTACCCCGTAAAGCTGTGATTGTTTCTGCCGCTATTTCTAACACGAACCCCATGACAACAACGGCGATATGATTGAGTTATTCAAGTTTCAGTTCACTAATTTGGAGAGATCAATTGACCGGAAAAAACGGCGGTGCAAATGATGGCGGACAGGCTGATATTGGCTTTCCACCCAAGACCGCTGACGAGTTTTTCCAACGTGGACTGAAGAACGCTCGACTCGGATTCCCGGACAAGGCGGCTGAAGACTTCGAAGAAGCTGCGTGGTTAGATCCTGACAATCCGGAAATTCAGTTCAATCTAGGAACTGCGTACCTTTCGATTGGCGATTTCGAGCAAGCGATAGTCAACTTCACACGATCTATCGATCTAAAACCTGGCAACCCTGATTACTACGGCAATCGGGCGGTCGCACATGCCGCAATTGGCGAAGACGAAAAATCTGAGAGCGATGTTGCTGAGGCGGTAAAACACGGTGCCCCACCTGACGGTTTGGCAACCGTGATCGACTACGTGAAAAACAAGCGCAGTACCGAAGGCGGCTTTTAGAACCTAGCCACCCAAACTGCGCCAGTTTGGCATTGCTTCGTCAAGTTGCAAGCTACGTAGGTAAGAGCGAACGGTGCTGAAGGCGTTAGCGACGTTCACCGGAGCGGTTTCGGCACTTGAGTTTCGTGACGAGTTCAGGTGTTCAGCTAGAAATACCGCTTCAGCTTTAGACAAAGGTTCGTACTCAGAGTGACGCTCAAGCACTTCGTAGGAAACACCGTTTTCAATGAGCCGAGCAAATCCCCTTGCCGCACCAAGATCTCTTCGATCATGAGCAGGATTACCGTCGGGGTCGCGCCTTGGAGACCTGACGAGTCCAGATTCAATTAACCTGTCGTACGCCTCACGACTCAATCCGCTCGCGGAAACGAAATCTTCGACCGGAATTGGACCGGTAGGTAGATCAGTGCTCTGCTGTGACCCAGAGGATGATCTTGTAAACCTGGAATCTGGATCCCCGGACACTATCTGCTTGATCGCAGCTAGGTTGAGTCCTTCAGCTTGCAGCTTCTTGATTTCTTCGATGCGTCGAACGTAATCGACTGAGTAAAGAGCACGGGTCTTGCTGACTTTTTCGGGTTGCGGAAGAACTCCGAACCGCACGTAGTAGTTGATCGCTGCGGTAGACAGACCTGTTCGACGAGACAACTCACCAACGAGGATTTTGTCCTCAGAGTTGGCAGGTATTTGACCGGTCGAAGTCACGTACGAGAATTTGCTTCTGATCTACGAAATCCAGTGAGAAGTCGTAGGCGTATTGAATTACATGGAGCGGGTTACTCAACCGGAACCGTGCACTGGGAGAGTAGCTCGCTCCTATGTGTTTAGTCGTTCAGGGTGGGAAGCTTACCCGAAGATTTCGCCGGTTGACCGACTTATTCCCACTTGAAGAGTCTTGTAGCAATTACGAATGAGATTGCCATCCAGATTCCGAGTCCGAGTAGCTCGCTACCCAGGGTCGTAATCGCCGCTCCTTCGACTGTTACTGCTCTCATCCCATCTGCCAAGTACGTAAGCGGTAGGTACTTGGCGAAGCTAATCACCCAGTCGGGCATCACCGATAGCGGGAAGAACACTCCTGAAAGGAACATCATTGGTAACGAAATGATGTTGGCGACCGGTGCTGCAGTTTCTTCACTTTTGGCCCAGCCGGATATGGCGAGTCCAATCGCGATAAACAATGCGCCACCAAGTAGCGAGAGGATCGTCAGGTCAACCCATGCCCCCAGTCGTCCTTGCCCAACCGAAACTCCGAGCACAAGTGATCCCACGAGCACCAGGATGTACGTTTGAAGAATCACCACGATGGCTTTGTTTGTGAGTTGTCCAGCCAGGAAGTGAGAAGCCCCTATCGGGGTCGCTTTTAGCCGACGTAGCACGCCCTGGGCCTTGAATCGAACCAGAGTGAATACCACTGCGAACAATCCGGTCTGCATGATTGCCATGGCGGCAATGCCGGGGATCAACCATCCTTGGAAGCCTTGCCCTTGTCCTTCGATGAACGATTCTGAGATACCAATGTTTGCTTCCACGCGGTACTCATCTGGAACCTGGGCCATCTGTTTGAAGACGGCGTCAGTCACCTGGGTTAGAACGGTTCCGATCACCGCGCGTTCCTGTTGGTACCGCTCGTCGTAGGTGACCTGTAGCTCGGAAAACTGTCCAGAAATACCGAAATCTTCAGGGATGATGATCATCGCCTTGTTATCACCGTATTCCAGTTCGTCGAGCATTTCTTCTTGCGTTCCCGTAGAGACGCTTAAGACTTCTTGGTCATCGGTGCCACTGAGAGCCTGTATTAGACCTTGTGATGCAGGGTTATTTGCGCGGTCAACTATCCCGACGTTTGGGGAGTTATAGGCATCGAAGTTCATAACTCCGAATATCAGCATGATGACAAGTGGGAAGAACAGAGCCCAGAACAGTGCTTGCTTGTTCCGGAAGTACATCTTCATCGACGCCACAGTCAGAGCGAGATACAGCTTCATTATTAGTCCCTCAACTCGTGACCGGTTAGGTTCAGGAAAACGTCGTCGAGAGTCGCCTCCCTGGTTCTTTTATTCGGTTTGAACCCGGAATCCAGTAGTTGGTCGATGAGTGCATCCGGGGTGTCCAGGGCGATGATTTCTCCGTTTTCAACGATCGCTATGCGGTCGCATAGTTCCTCTGCCTCTTCCATGTAGTGGGTGGTAAGGACGATCGTCGAGCCAGCTTTTTGAATACCTTGAATCAAAGCCCAGAGAGACCTACGAGCTTGTGGGTCCAGACCCGTGGTGGGTTCGTCGAGAAAGAGCACTACTGGATCGTTTACGAGAGCAACCGCAATAGAAAGTCGTTGTTTCTGGCCACCGGAAAGCTGCTTGTACATCGCACCTTTTCGATCGGCGAGTCCAACCCTGCTGAGGATTTCAATGGGGTCTACTGAGGAATCGTAAAGTTGTGCGTATAGCTCGACGATCTCTGCCAAATTGAGATTGTCGAAGAAGGCGTTTTGTTGAAGTTGGACTCCAATAATTGCCTTCACGGCGGTTGGGTTTTCTTTTACGTTGATGCCGTTGACGTAAGCTTCACCTGAATCGGCGTCGCGCATGCCTTCGAGGATTTCGACAGTTGTCGTCTTACCCGCACCATTGGGTCCGAGCATCCCGAATATTTCACCACGCCTAACCTCAAAAGAGATGCCGTTGACCGCATTTATGTCTTCGTATCGTTTCTTAAGGTTTTTGGCGACGAGAACCGGGTCGGTCGCTTCGATCATGTGCAGACTACCCACCTTTGTTGAGGCGTACTTGAGCGGCTCACATGGCGTGAATCTCTCGGACTCAACAAGTAGAATTCGCCCGCCGCTATTCAACAGAGCTACAAAAGTGTATTGGACTTACGTGGCAAAAAGGTGATCAGGTTTGAGTATTGAATACGTAAAGTTTGGGACTGCCGGAGTAAAAATCTCTCCAATGGCGTTGGGTCTTGGGTTTCGAGGCCAGTACGACCAGGATGATGCCGAGCGCGTGATCCTCACGGCGATCGATTCTGGAATCAACCTGATTGACTGTGCCAACGTTTACGGATTTATGGACGACCGTCGAAATATTGGTCGTTCTGAAGAAACCCTGGGTCGTGTTCTCAAAGGCCGCCGTGACGATCTTGTAATAACTTCAAAGGTATTTAGTCCGATAGGTCCTGGACCAAACGACTCCGGTGCTTCCCGCTACCACATCATGCGAGAGATCGACCGGTCGCTTGCCCGGCTCGATACGGACCATGTCGACGTTTACATCTTCCATGGTGTTGAAGATATGAGCCTGTTCGAAGAACAATTCCGCACGATGGAAGACCTTATTGATGCCGGAAAGATTCGATATGTCGGCGTCAGCAATTTCCAAGCATGGCAAATCATGCAGGCGTTGCGCGTACAGGAACGAATCAATGCTCAACCGCTGATTGCAGTTCAGAACCCATACTCGTTGATGAACCGCACCCAGGAAGACGAGCTATTCCCAATGCTGCGTGAGACTGGCGTCGGGCTTATGGCATACAGCCCGCTTGGCGTTGGACTATTGAGCGGGACTTATAGACCAGACGAGGTGCCAGACGAGTCCACATTGTGGGGTTCACGACGCAAGGGACAAATAGCAACCTATATGCAAGGCAGGGCAGCGAAAGTTATTGCTGCTGTTGACGAAGTCGCAAAAGACCTTGGTGCGACGATGCCACAGGTTGCGATGGCATGGGTGATGTCGCATCCGGAAGTGACCGTCGCATTGTCGGGTGCTGACACGGTCGAGCAAATGAAGGACGTTGCAGGTGCGCTGGAACTCAAACTGCCAGCGGAAGCGATATCGAAGCTGAACGATGTTTCATACGGTATGAGAGCCGTTCTCGATGGTGCACCAGAAGATGTGCCAGACGATTTGGGAGAGTAGGAAACCGGTGTTGTCATCCTGAACTCGTTTCAGGATCAACGTTGGCTCCTCGATGATCGGTTGATCAGACTTACTTCGATGACTGCTATATGTGCGAAACGACTGCTAGAAACCACTGATCCTGAAACGAGTTCAGGATGACATACGCTCGTGTTCCGACCGTAGTGGAGGGACCTTCGGCGGGGGTGTAGGTGTGAATCAGAGAAAGTAATCCCCCTCCTGGACTGGGGGAGACTCCTAGCCGAGTTCCGGCTTATCGAGGACGAGCGCGAAAGAAAGGAAGTAAACAACACATGAAAGTACTTCTCGCTGGCGGATCTGGAATGGTCGGATCCTTCATCACTCCATATTTGCAAGAAAAGCATGAGCTACGTGTGCTTGATCTGGCTGAACCACATCATGCCGGAGTCGACTTCGTGAAGGGCTCTGTGACCGACCCAGAAGCCATCGAGCGGGCGGTAGATGGTATGGACGCGTTCGTTTGGCTGGTTATGCGAAGCCCGCAGGGCGGAACTGTGACCGATCAGGATTTGAAGGTAATTCGCGAAAACTACGAAGTGAACTGTCTCGGACTCCACACGTTCCTGTGGTTGGCACAAGGCAAAGGACTAACTCGGGGTGTCTACACGAGCTCAATGAGCGTGCACTACCGATCACGTGACTACTTCAACTCCGAAGAAGATATTCCTCTCGACACGCCAAGTGCATATGGGCTCAGCAAGGGATTCGGTGAAGGTATTTGTAACTACTTCGCGCAGTGGTTCGACATGAACATCATTGCCTTGCGAATCACCGGACCACGGAAACGTGAGGCGTACATCGACGAACGAATGAACCCGGTGCTTGACCGTCCTGATGGTTCAAAGCCGTTGTTCGTTACCGATGAGGAAGACCTTGCTCGTGCGTATTTAGCGGCTCTCGACAACGTCCAGATCGGACACGGCAGATTCGATCCAGTGTTCATAGCTGGTGACGAAAACGAACAAGACCACAACCTCTCAAAGGCAAAGCGCCTACTCGGCTGGGAGCCAAAGTCACACTTGATCGTGGATTAAACCTCCTACAGCCTGACTCGCCAGGCGATTACTGCTGACAGGATGCGGACTGCTGCCATCCCGAGGAACACCCATTCCCAAGGCGCTCCAACTGCGTCGAGGAAGATGGCGAAGATGATCGCCTGGGCTCCGGCATAAACGTATCCGTGACCATCCAGAACCCCTGACGCGGTTCCGGCGTACTTTTTGCCCGCAAGATCGACGACCAGTGTGGCGGTCATCGACATGCTCATTGCGAAGGCTCCCACGAACAAAAGTGTGGCACCTGTGTAGAGGTTGGTTGCCGGCACAAGAGCGAGTCCGATTAGAGCTCCGGCAGAAATCAGTGCCGAAGCAGCAACCATTGGGCTTCTTCGTCCGCCAAGCACAACGTCAGATATCCAGCCAGAAACTAGTGGAGCGGTGAGATATCCGACTGGTATTGCGACCGTAACTAGAGCGGTAGATTCGATTGAAAGTCCGGCTTCCTCGAAGTAGTAAAGAGGTGCCCAGGTGGTGAGTCCGTAACGAACGACGTTTTCAAGTCCTTTTATGTGCGATGTGGCAACGAATCGCCAGTCGGACATTAAAGTTTTGTATGGGGTGAAGAAGGATTTGGAAGTGGTGGACCTTGACCCTTCGACAAGCTCAGGATGAAGGTCTGTATTTGATGTAGCAGCCGGATCTAATGTGATTGATCTCAGCTCTGCAGAATCAGGAAGTTCAGGCAGCTCGATATCCGAAGGACGGTCTCGTACTCGCCAGAAGAGAATTAGCGCTGCCGGAATCATCAACAGAGGTGGGTATCTGAACGCAGCCCGCCAGCCAAATTCACCAGCGGTCCAACCGGTCACCAGCCACATAACCAGCATTGCCGTTCCGGCTGAAACACCAACTAACCCCATCACTCGACCCCGGTGTTGTCGCTCCCACCACTGGGCGAGCATGCCAATACCCGGTGACCATGCAGTTGCGCTTACGAATCCATTTAGTGCCCAGGGAATTGCGATTGTTGCTAGCGAGGTTCCTAAGCTCGTTACCCAGTTGAGGGCAACTGAACCGACGGCACCCACCAGCAGCAAAATGCGGTATCCATAAACCTCGGCAAGACGCCCGTGGGTCATATCGCCAATGGCGAATCCCCATAGCAAGCAAGCGTTGATGATTCCTATCTCAACGTGACTGAACGCGAGGTCTTCACGGATTAACGGTCCTGTGGGCCAGTGGTTGAACCGACCCATGTAAACGAATAAGTAGAAGAACGCGTAAGTGAACAGAACGCGCTGCTGCCACGAACGAAAGTAGT
>CAYYMP010000057.1:0-12382 GCA_964472915.1 uncultured Dehalococcoidales bacterium
TGAAACTTCGGTCCCGAAGTCATAAAGATTGCACTTGGCGCGCGGGAATCCGGGGATGCCGTGGTCGCCACTTACGACGATCAATGTGTTGTCGAGTTCGCCAATATCTTCGAGCTTTTTGAGCAACACACCAAGACCTGCATCCACCGCCTGACATTCACCAAGGTAGTCTGCGAAATCTTCCCGTATGTCATGAACATCTGGAAGGAAGTCGGGCATTCGACCTTTCAGGTCGTCCGGGTTGATGTCCCAGAGATCGAGACCTGAACCTTGCTGCCAGACTCTGTGCGTGTTGGTTGGCCCCCACCAGTAGCAGAAAGGAGTGTCATCGGGACGGTCGTCGAGGAAACTCTCGAAATTCTGGAGGGTCTCGTCGTACAAATCCTGCTTGGCTTCCTCGATTGATTGACCCGTTGGACGATCAGTTACCTCTTCAGAAAAACTGTTGTACCGAGTTCCAGCAGGCTCATACCTTGTCCTTGACCCGCCGTACGGAGCGTTGGTTGAAAGACCGGGCGACCAAACCTTGTAGGTGTACCCGATGTGATAGCCCTCTTGCTCAAGAATTAACGGGTAACTCGGGATTGATTCATCCCACCTCGCTCCCTGCAAAATTGCGCCCATGCCTGTTTGCCAGAAATACCGACCCGTGAGGATCGAGCTTCGGCACGGCGTACAGCTCGGCGCGGGAACGTGGGCGTTGAGGAACAGCGTTCCTTCTTCAGCTATTCGGTCGAAGTTGGGAGTTTCGATCAACTCATGGATCGTGCTTTCGCCCGGCTGGTCACGATACGCGCTGGCATACCTGCCCCAGTCGTCGGCAAATGCGAAAAGGATGTTGGGTCGCTTGGAGTTTGGCATCAGCGGATTATAAGAAGGATTCTCAGATCCTCCCCCGTACTGGGGGAGTTAGAGGGGGAGATTGAGACGGTTTATCCCAAGGACGAAGGTCCGCCCGGATCATAAACGGGAGATCCCTCCACATTGGTCGGGACGCGTGTTGTTGTCATCCTGAGCCTGTCGAAGGATCTCTTCTCGCCTACTCGAACACCGGCAAACCTATCCCCGGCTCAATAGTCCTAAGCGAGTAAACCGAGCTGTGAGCAGTTACGAACATCGTCCGGAGATCGTCGCCACCCCACGCTAGATTCGTCACCACCTCGTCGAATTCGAGTATGCCGACAAACTTTTCTGACTCATCCCACACCCAGATCCCAGCGGGACCGGTAACGAAAATTCGTCCGACCGAATCAACTTTCAATCCGTCTGGCACACCGTTCTTTTCTGTGGCTCCACGTAACGGCATTTCGTCTATCACTCGACCGTTCACAGCGGTGCCATCAGACTGCATGTCGAACACCAGCAGCTTGGGATCGGGACGAGTGTTAGAGACGTACAACTTCGACTCGTCGGGTGAGAATGCGAGACCGTTTGGAAGGTTCATTCCCGAGCAAACTTCAGTCACTGCTCCATCGCTGCCAATTCGATAAACACCGCTGTATCCGATCTCAGCATCCGGTCCAGAGATTCGCCCTTGCGGATTAGTGAAATACAAACTCCCGTCGGAGTGCGGCACGATGTCGTTCGGTGCGTTCAGTAACTTGCCGGCGAAGTGCGTCGCAACAGCTATCTCGTCACCTGACCTGGATGTCTTAGACACTCGCCGCTTGCCCATGTGGCAGTAAACCAGTTCGCCATCAGCATTGAACGTCATGCCGTTGGCCCCGTCGGTGTCTTCGGCGATCAGCTTTAGATCATCGGTGTCTAGGTTCAACAAATATCGCTTGTGATCACGGATATCGCTGAAGTAGAGCAGGTTGTCCGGGTGCCAGACCGGCCCTTCAGCGAAAACAAACCCATCCGCCAGTTTTGTCGGTATTGTGGATTCGAATATGGAGTCGAAGGCTTGGCTCATTGTTATGATTTCGCAGCTTGGAAACTGGTTGATGTTGAGCGAACGATAATAACGCCGGGCTGGGGGGCTCCTGGAGGTGAGATTATTTCTGATTACACGTCATCGGGCGTAAGAGTCCCGGTCAACGAACTCCAGGACCTCACCACGGGAATTTTCAAATCAACCGGAATGTTTGACGAAGATGCATTCCTACTGGCCGACTCTCTTGTAACCGCCGATCTTTCAGGAACACATTCCCACGGGATCCTTCGTGTTCCTGAGTACGTGAAGAAGTTGACCGTCGATGACGTTGATCCCAAAGGCCGTCCTTCGGTCGCGTCCGATCGAGGTGGGGCGCTAGTCATTGACGGCAATAACTCGATGGGACAGATCGGCTCCGCATTCGCTATGAAACTCGCGATTGGGCGTGCAGAAAACACAGGTATCGCCGCCGCTGCCGTTCGGGGAAGTAATCACAACGGCGCGCTCAGTTACTACACCGAAATGGCAGTTGAACGAGGGATGATCGGACTCGCCACAACCAACGCGTTGCCAACCATGGCTCCAATCGGAGGAGCTGAACGAATCCTCGGAATCGACCCGCTGGCGATCGCTATCCCAGCGAACAACGAACACCCGATTTCGTACGACGCTGCGTTTAGTGGAACCGCCCACGGCAAAGTCAGGGTCTATGCGCAAAAAGGTCTTGAGCTTGAACCCGATTGGGCTTTGGATTCTGAGGGACAACCAACGACTGATCCAATCAAGGCAATTGACGGTTTGCTACGACCGATCGGTGGACACAAGGGCGCATCTCTCGCCCTGATCATGGGAGTGTTGTCGTCGATGCTCTCAGGTGCTGCTTACAACACCGAGCTAGGCAACATGCAAGACGGTCCGATAGCGGGAACCGATGGTCATTTTTTCATGGCGATCAACGTCGAGTTTTTTGTTGATCCTGGAGAATTCACAGCACGTGTTGATATGGCTGCAAAGCAAGTTCACGACACTCGCAAGGCCCCTGGAGTAAATCGCACGTGGATGCCGGGCGAACGAGAGTTCGCCACCCGGGAGGTGAACAGAGTGGAGGGAATACCACTTAGCGAGGAATCGCTGGCCGACCTGGCGAGTGCTGCGAAATCTCAAGCTGTAGCCACGGGTTCATACGACTGGTTGTCGAATGCCTGATCGACTCAAAATCGCAATTGCCGGTGTCGGCTGGGCAGGATCGCGTCACATCGAAGCTATTCGTGAACTCGGAGACGTTTACGAGATCGCCGGACTGATCGACAACGATTCTGATCACCTTTCGGAAACCGCAGATTCTTTCGGGATATCGAATCAATTCGCGTCTATTAAACAAGCGGTTGAGTCCACCGATATCGATGTGATCGATATAGCGACTCCTCACACGTTGCACGAATCAATGGCGGTTGAAGCCGCAGGATTTGGAAAGCATGTTGTTGTCGAAAAACCAATGGCAATGACGGTCGACGAAGCGACCAACATGATCGACGCCGCAGATCAGAACAATGTGAGGATATTTGTTGCCGAGAACCACTCGTACGAGCCTTACATCTCGTTCCTCAGAGACCACGTTCAGTCTGGAAAATTTCTCGGTGAAGTGACCACTGCTAGCGTTGCGGCAGGTTTCCGACCCCGTGGTGAATACTCGTATCCGGGTCGGCGCGCCTGGTTAGCTCTCCCCGATCAAGGTGGCACCGGAACGTGGATGTTGCATGGCATCCACACAATGGCCGGCGTTCGCCGGGTGTTCGGTGAGGTCGAGTCGATTTACATGCAGGAACACAAGACCAAGTCCTTCGAACGTGATGATGTTGAAGGAACTCTTTCTGCGCTGCTGACCACCGAGAACGGCACTTCAATTCATCTCACACAGTCACCCGAAACCAGATTTAGAGGGAATACCGGCGGTTACCTCATCCACGGTGAAAACGGATCGATTCGAGCGACCGCATATTCGTATGAACTTTTTTCTGACGAATTTGCTGGCGAGGTCACGAGCTATCCAGCTTCGAGCCTCAGTTCGTACGCACTGGAATTCCAGTCGTTTTCAGACGCGATTAGAAATGGCACATCCAGCCCAACCGATGGAGTATCCGAGCGTCGGACACTTGCGATTATCCAGGCAGGATTTGAGTCACTCGAATCTGGAGTACCAGTGAAAATTCGAGACCGGTTCGGTGAGCTTTAGACCTAGAGCCAGCTCGTAACATCGTCGACTGATTTGCGTTCTGCGGTCGGCGAGTCTGACGGATACCCGATGTATAGCGCGCCGACTATCTCCCAGTCAGGCTCTGCTCCAATGATTGTTTCGACTCCAGCCATGCAGGGTTTACCGGTCGACCAACCAACTGCGAGACCGAGCGAATGGGCTGCAAGCTGAAGATTCTGAACTGCACAGGCTGTCGCCCCGTAGTTTTCGTGGGTCTCTTCTTCGTTGCGTCCGGCAGCGGAATAGACGTACATGAATGCAGGTGTGTCGAGTATTTCGTCGCGGGCTGCGGCGGAACTTTTCACACGTCGTTCGGGATTCGGATTCTTTACGTTCTCGTACGTCCAGTCGTGAATCATTTGCGCGACGTGCTTCCGCATTTCACCACCTTTTTCAAGAACGATGAACCGCCATGGCTCGGTATTCCGGTGGTTGGGAGCCCAAGTTGCTGCTTCAATGATGGTTCGCAGGTCGTCATTCGAGACCGGTTGGTCGGTAAATTCACGAATATTTCTGCGCGTACGGATGGTTTCAAGAACCAAGATGTTTACTCCGAGTCTTCTTCAGTCGACTGCTATTCGACGATGTGTATCCACATTGGTTGGTCACCGACCGCCTGTGTCCCAGCGTGGCTCAGCATCCCTGTTTCAGGACTGAGTCGGTAGGTCGCAAGCTCTCCATCATCGAGTCCGCCGACGAGCATGATGTCACCTGTTGGATTGATGTTAAACGCTCTTGGTGTGCCGAGTGTTCTCTGCTGACCCAGGGATTCAATTCTGCCGGTCGATTCGTCAATCGCAAATATGGCGATACTGTCGTGACCTCGATTACTTGCGTAAAGGAATTTGCCGTTCGGGTGGATGTGGATCTGGGCGCATGTGTTTTCGCCCGACCAGCCGTTCGGGAGAGTCGAGACAGTGTGGATTGGTTCGAGTGTTCCAGACGTTTTGTCGAATGAATACGCGGTTACGCTGCAACCCTGCTCGTTGTCGAAATAAACGAATTCACCGTTCGGGTGATAGACGTAGTGACGCGGTCCATCACCGGCAGGTGGTTCAATGATTGGCGGATCGTTAGGGGTCAACTTTCCAGTGTTGGAGTCGAACTTGTACTGGTAGATCGAATTCGAGTCATCGACATGTGGCAAGAACGTGTAGCTATTGCTCGCATCGGTGATGGCGCAGTGAGCTCGGTGACGGGTTGCGATCCACTCAATCGGTTCTTGCACAAGCTTTCCAGAGTCATCAATTTCGTGAACAGCGATGTGTCCTGCGCCGTAGTAAGCGGAAAGCAGGAAGTTGTCGTTGTTGTCGACCGAAATCATGCACGGATCGGATTCAAGATCGATGGTGCCTTCAAGCGAAAGCGATCCGGTCGTAGCATCGACCGACAGGCTCGCCATTTTGAAATCGTCTCGGAGCCCGACGTATGCGCACGTTCCGTCCAATGACATCGCGAAAGGTGCAGGTCCACCGGCAATCGCAAAATCTTCACGGTACGTAAGTTCTGCCGATTCAGAGTTCAGGGAGAAGATCGAGATTTTGTGATCGCCTTGAAGCGTGAGGTAAACGGTTTGCATGGTCATTATTTCTATGAAGATTGGCCCCGAAGTTGTCTGACGTACTCATCCTGCGCCGGTAGATTGCTCGGGTCGACGGCGCGCTGCAAATAGTAACTGTGCATTTCGGCGTACGAAGCAGCAATACGTGCCAATTCGCCGACAGCATCATCACTTACATCGACCCGTACATCGAGTGGAAATGCATCGTCGGGTTTGGTGGTCATAAGGCAGGCTGAACGTTCGATGAGATGAACTCCGTCATCCCCTGATTGCCCGCCAGCATCCTTGCCTGATTGAAGTGCTCCGATTAAACGGTCGGCCAGGCTATGCGTGGCAACATTTTCAAACCCGTTGACCATCGATTCGAGAACATACTGCCCCTGGAGAAAATTTCCAACTGCGAGACAGTTTTCGCCAATCAGATGACCGCTGAAGCTACGAGTATTTGAACCGGAATGAACTGCGAATTCACCTGATTGCGTCATGAAGGCAACCTGCCGGTTCTGGGGGTGTTCATCGTCATCAAGCGCACTTTCCAACGCTACTTCGACCGACTCACCAGCAGTTAGGTTGCGAATGACTGCTTGTCCGATGACTGGATTCGTCGAAGCCTGACTTGTGCAAACACCAACACCAGCAGAAATATGAGGACAAGTGCCGCCAACCGCCAGCGAGTACGTAGCGATTGCGATGCCGATCTCACCGTTATCTGGATTTCGACCAATGATTGTGAAAGTCATTACGTGATTTTAGGCGAGTAGTAAGGACGTCACGTCGCTAAAATCATCCCGATCACGCAAACCACACCACGAGGGAATCTCCGTGCGACTAAGTAACGATACGGTCCAATTCGAGCAAGACGGTCACTTGGCGATCGTCACGCTCAATCGACCTGAAGCCATGAATTCGATCAACCCGTTGGTCGGATATGCCCTGCACGAGGCGTTCTCGGAAGTTAGGGATAACGACTCGATTTGGGTGGCGATCCTGACCGGAGCAGGGGATCGCGCTTTTTCTGCAGGTGCGGATTTGAAATGGCGATCAGAAAACGAAGACAAGGTTCGAGATCCTGGAGCCGGCACTGGTGGTGTGATCCTCTCCGCAGAGTTCGAATGCTGGAAACCGGTGATTGCCGCGGTCAACGGATACGCGGTTGGTGGTGGACTAGAACTCGCGATTGCCTGTGACTTGATCGTGGCTGCTGAGCGAGCTCAATTTGGTCTTCCCGAACCTCGTCGAGGCCTAATGGCAGATGCCGGTGGAGTAAATGGAGTCTCTCGGCAACTACCGGCAAAGTTGGCGATGGAATTGATCCTTACTGGAAGTTTCATTTCCGCACGGCGCGCCGCCGAAATGGGATTGGTGAATCGAGTGGTCGAGAACGAAAAACTCCTTGAGTCTGCTCGGGAACTTGCTGACGAAATCATGCAGTGTTCTCCAATCGCACTGCAGGCGGCGAAACAGGCAGTTGTACTTGGCAGTGAACTGCCTTACAGCGAGGCTCTGAAGTCTGAATTTTCGATGTTCACCAAACTTAAAAACTCACACGACTTCACTGAAGGTCCGAGAGCTTTTGCTGAAAAACGTGCCCCGGTTTGGGAGGGTGCGTAATGCGATCGAAAGGCGCTCTCGACGGTATAAAAATCCTCGATTTCACCCAGGTTATTTTCGGTCCTTCCTGTACCGCTCAACTCGCCGATCATGGAGCTGAGGTCATCAAGGTAGAGCGGCCCGGTTCTGGTGATCTCGCCCGTGCTTTCGGACCGTACGTCGATGGCGAAAGCATGCCGTATGCAAGCCTCAACCGGAACAAGAAAAGCATTGCCGTAAACCTGAAAGACCCGGCAGGTCTGGACGTGATTTTCCGCTTGATTGACGAGGTTGATGTTGTGGTTTCCAATTTCCGCCAGGGCGTGATGGAATCTCTCGGACTTGGATGGAACGAAGTCCGCGCTCGGAATCCAAAAGTCATTTACGCGAGCGGCTCTGGCTACGGTTCGAGCGGTCCCATCGGGTCAACACGGAAGATGGGACACGACACCATGGCTCAGGCAATGACGGGAGTGATGGATGCCAATCACGACGCCGACGGTAAGCCTCGGCGCGTACCAATTGCGGTCGCCGACATCTCTGCTGGAAACCTGCTCATGGAAGGGATCCTTTTGGCGCTCATTGAACTATCAAAATCGGGAGAAGGACAGAAAGTCGAAGTCTCGCTGATCGACGCACTTCTTTGGATGGAAGCATGGGGCGTATCAACGGTTGCTAATGCGACTGCTGATGACGATCACCTGGGTAATCCACTCGACGGCGGAATTTATATGGCATCAGACGGCTGGCTAGTCGTTACTGGCTTGTTCAAGCCCAACCCGCTCCAGGCGATTTGCCAGGTGCTCGAAATTGATGATCTTTCACAGGATCCAAAGTTTGATTCGGTCGAACAAATGACCAGAAATGCCGAAGAACTGACGAGCATCTTCCAGGCAGAAATCGGAAAACACACTCGAGAATTCTGGGTAGAAAAATTCGACGCGGTAGATGTACTCAGCATGCCGGTTATGACCCTCGACGAAGCAATAGATGCACCCCAGGTGTCACACAATGAAATGGTCGTGCCAGTCGAAACCAACGCAGGCAAAACGCATCGGCACGTTGGAGTGCCGGTGAAACTGGAACGCACACCTGGCTCAGTGGAATCGACCGCTCCGGGCGTCGGACAGAACTCGGTCGAAGTCCTGAAGTCAGCCGGTTTCGAGCAAACCGAAATCGAGAGACTCATCGAATCCGGTACTGTGACTGTCTCGTAGAGCGAACAAAGTTGGAGCAAACCCGAATATATCCCTTAAGGGTTATGCAGAGTGGGCAAGTTTAGGATTAGTGTCCGGCCTGTAGGCGTCTGCTAAGCCTACGAAACCGCGAAAGGGCGGATTTTGGAAACACTTCTGGTCGCGTACAAGCTGACGAAGTACTACAAAGATGTTGTGGCGCTCGATGATGTCAGCTTCGAAATACAGGACGGTATTACCGGGCTATTGGGTGAAAACGGAGCCGGTAAAAGCACCGCGATAAAGATCATCCTCGGACTTATCGAACCGACGTCCGGTGGAGCCGAGATTCTCGGGCAAGATGCCTCAGAGGACATCGTGGTGCGCTCTCGACTCGGCTACATGCCCGAGCACGATTGTTTACCAACCAATGCCACAGCTTCGGGATTTCTGACTCACATGGCGGAGGTTTCTGGACTTCCACCTTCCCAGGCTCGTTCGCGTGCTGCCGATACGCTCAGGCACGTCGGATTATTTGAAGAACGCTACAGGTCTATGGGCGGCTACTCGACCGGGATGAAGCAGCGGGTGAAACTCGCTCAGGCACTGGTGCATGACCCCGCAATGGTGCTTCTAGACGAGCCAACTGCCGGACTGGACCCCGCCGGCCGAGAAGAAATGCTCGACCTCGTGAGGAAAACCCACCGAGAGTTCGGTATCAGCATTCTCTTTTCGTCTCACCTTATGGCTGACGTGGAACGCACGTGCGATCGCATTGTTGTGCTGCAGGGCGGTAAGTTAATCGAATCTGGTGAAGTCACCAAGTTCACGGAAGAAACTGAGACGGTATTCATCGAAGTCGACGACCGACGTGAAGAGCTGGTCGAGGTTCTCCAATCTAAGGGAGTCGAAATAGTTCCAGACGGAAACGGAATTTACGTCGAGGGTGAAGGTGAGTCTTTGTACGACAGTGTCCGAGATGCGCTCGTCGAATCTGAAGCCCCGTTGCGCAGGATGGGTCCCAGACGTCGACCTCTCACCGAATTGTTTGAGCATGAAGGTGAAGACTTCAGTGAGGTACGAAGCTCATGACGAATCAGGCTTCGATACAGCCAACTGGACAGGTATTCGACATTGGATACCAGCACTATGACGGGCCGCGAGAAGGGCGAAACCGGTCACGCTTGGCGGTCTACAAGGACGGCATAAAAATTGCTCTTGGTCTGGGACGAGGTGCGAGAGCCAAAATCCTGCCATTCGTCTTCATCGGGATCCTCGTAGTAGTCGCTCTGGTAATGGCACTAATTGCTGGTGCTGCCGATAGGTTTGCGGGCGAAGGAGCAGCAGATGCGCTGAACCTCCCATCGCATGCCGAGTACTACAGCATTGCTTCGATCATCCTGTTCATATTCGCTGCTATTGCAGCACCAGAACTGTTGTGTCCTGATCGACGCGATGGGGTGATAAACCTCTATTTGGTCAGACCACTAACCGGAACGGACTACATCGCTGCGAGATGGGGAGCGTTCTTATCGGTGATGCTCATCGTGGTTTGGCTCCCTCAGTTGATACTGCTAACTGGATTGGTCATGGGAGATCCAGAGCCAGTCGACTACCTGAAAGACAACTGGACTGATGTCCCGAAGTTCTTGGCGGCGGGTGCGGCTATGGCGGTTTACGTTTCGACCATCGCAATGCTCACTGCGGCGTTTACGACCCGACGTGCCTACGCATCGGCGTTCCTGGTCGGATTGTTCGTCATCACAACCCCATTCACTATCGGACTGGCGGAGGAAATCGGTGGAACCATCGGGCAGTGGATTTCGATGTTCAATCTGAGCAACATTCCAATTCACGTCAACGACATCATTTTCGACGAGACAAGCGACGTAACCCAGGGACTTCCGGCAACCGAGTTGCCTGAGTGGGTGCGTGTAGCGTGGTTCTTCGCCTGGACGATCGGTCCTGGCGCAATAATCTGGCAGAAGTACCGGAGGCTCGCACCATGACCAACGGCACTTCACCGGTAATTCAGGTTCAGGACGTTTCGCGCTGGTTTGGCAGTGTTGTTTCAGTCAGCGAAATTTCTTTCGACATTTACCCCGGCATAACTGGACTTCTCGGACCAAACGGAGCAGGCAAAACGACCTTGCTCAGGATGATCACAGGCCTTGCAGCCGTGTCCGATGGCTCGGTTTCGGTGATGGGCGAAAACCCACGGCAAAATTCTGAAATCTATTCGCGCATCGGTGTGATGTCGGAGCACGAAACTGTCTACCAGTTCATGAAGGGGCGCGACTTCGTCAAAATGATGGCGAACCTGCGTGGTGTGACCGATATTGACGCGGCGACAGCCAAAGCAATCGACCTTGTCGACCTGGCAGCCGCAGCAAATCGTCCGATGGGCACTTACTCGCGAGGAATGCGCCAAAGGATGCGACTCGCAGCGACAATAGTGCACGAGCCAGACATTCTGCTTCTCGACGAACCGTTGAACGGTGCTGACCCGCGTCAGCGCGTTCATTTTCAACGACTGCTGAAACAGCTAGCCGATGAAGGTAAAACTGTAGTCATCTCGTCACACATTCTTGAAGAGGTCGAGCAACTCGCCGACACAGTGTTGCTGGTTGTGAATGGAAAGCTCGCTGCGTCCGGTGACTTCCACGCGATACGAGCTGCGTTGAACGAACGTCCGTATCACGTGAAGATCGTCAGCGACAGCCCACGTGAACTGGCATCTGAGCTGGTGAAGCTTGAGTCGGTCGACGCAGTGAACGTCGACCCTGATGGCGCGCTCATTGTGCTCAGTCGGAACGTTCGTGACGTCCAAATGGAAGTACCTCGCACCGCTCAAGCAAAAAACATTCGCATTCGACGAGTTGATCCCCTCGATGATTCGCTCGAAAGCGTATTCGGATACCTGGTGGACTAGTAATCATGCTTTCTGTTTACCGACTTTCACTCAGGCAACTTTCGGGTAAATGGCGAATGTTGATCACCATTCTGCTGATCCTCATGCCCATCACCATGAGTGTCATCCAAACGCTTGTTGACGACGGTCCACCTGACGACGAATTTGTCGCTGTGGTGTTCGGCGGCATGCTGATTGGCTCAATTTTGCCAATCATCGTTCTGGCAATTAGCAGTGCTGCGTTCGCCAACGAAATCGAAGATCGAACCCTCGCCAACCTGGTTCTGTCGCCCATCGCTCGGTGGAAGATCATCATTCCGAAACTTCTTGCATCGATAACCATTGCTGCTCCGTTTCTTGCGATCAGCGCGGTGGTCGCGTCGTCACTATCGTTCGAAAGCGATACTGAAGCGGTAATTGCAGTGACCGTAGGAACCCTGGTAGGGGTGCTTGTCTACAGCTCAGTTTTCCTGTGGGCAGGACTCATGAGCACAAGGGCAATCGGATTTGGACTGCTCTACGTTTTCCTTTGGGAAGGTCTGTTCTCTGGCATGGTCTCTGGGATCCGATTCCTCAGCATCCGCCACTACGCAACTGCGATAGTCCACGGCATGGATGAGCGACAGTTCGGGCAGGGTGACACGATGAGTCTTGCGACATCAGTCGGCGCAGCGGCGGCGGTATTCGTAATCTTCGTGCTGCTATCAATTCGACGACTTCGCCGAATGGACGTGCCCTAGTCGTCCCCCGCGATATCCGTGGTGACAAAAGTTGTTAGCGCGTTACAGCGCCTTGTCGGTTGACATCGCAACAGGCGCGTCGTTACATCGTTGTTATGTCGCGCCTCAGCACATATTTCACTTCCGGACTTTGGACTCACTCGAACTTCAAGAAACTCTGGGTAGGGCATACATCGTCATGGTTCGCAAGCCATTTCGTGATGGTGTTGATTCCACTCGTTGCGGTGGTGTCTCTCGACGCGTCACCGATTCAAATGGGAATTGTTGGAGCTGCC
>CAYYMP010000058.1:0-12349 GCA_964472915.1 uncultured Dehalococcoidales bacterium
ACTTCATCGCGTGTTCTTATCCACGGGAACGGTGTAGTTCTCGCTCTCAACTCTGGCAAATAGACGTACCAGCCCAGTACTCCATGTACGCCGGGCCACTCTGCACGCGAGTGCGAAACAAGGTTTGGACCAGTCGAACTCGGAAACGCAGCCACGGCTTCGGAGTTGAGGTGTCGTTTGCAGAACGAATCACTCGAAAGTTCCTCGACAAAGTTCATGCCGAAACCATCGGCTACAACGTGGACAAGATGTCTTGGATTGCCGAGTGCGGATTTGAACCCGGATTTCACTGTATCCGGCTGAAATTTCTGTCCGCCGCAAATCTCGCTGATTGCTCGAGTGAGCGCGACAGCGTTTGGTCGTTCTGGGTCAGGAAACACAAGCTTCCCTGATCCGAACATTTTCAAGAGTTCAGCCGCTTGAGAACGCATGGAACGAGTGTAGCCAGAATATTGGCTCCATTCGTCGGATGACGTTGAGCAATTCTGGGTATTCTGGATATATGAGCAAAGCAGGTGACTCAGCAAGAATCGTGTTCCTTGGAACCGGTACGTCGGAAGGCGTTCCGAGGGTGTCTTGTCTCACCAACCCAGAGAGCACATGCGTTGTATGCTCGGACGCCATGCGCCCCGGTTCACCGAACCGTCGCAGAAACACTTCATTGTTGGTTCAACGCACCGATACGGTTGGGAATCGAACGAACCTCGTGATCGACGCCGGAAAGTTTTTCTACGATTCCGCACTGCACTGGTTCCCGAAGTACGACGTTCAAACGATCGATGCGCTCGTTATTACTCACGCTCACCAGGACGCGGTTGGTGGATTCGACGACCTGCGCGATTGGACGAATAATTCCCAGTCGACGCTACCGATATTCATTCGCCAACAAGATTTTGACGTAGTGAAGTTGCTTTTTTACTACCTTGTTGACCGCAACAAACAGACTGGTGGTGGTGGAGTAGCGAAGATCGACTTCGAAACGATCAATCACAGGCCATTCAATGCAGCGGGTTTTGAGTTAGTCCCCCTGGAGGTCGAACACGGAGAGGGGCGTTCCGCCAACGGATACAGAGTTGGTCCAGTCAGCTATATCTCCGACACATCCAAAATCCCGGATCCAACAAAAGAGTTGATATCGGGATCTCAAATCCTGATTCTAGACGCGCTTCGACCGGAGCGAACTCACGGTACCCACCTCACATTAGAAGAAGCGGTAGAAACTGCCAGAGAGCTTGGAGTCAAGCGAACCCTTCTGACCGATGCAACACACGACATCGACCACGAACCAGTGAACGCTCAGTTGGCGAAGCTGAGGGATGCTTATGGTCTCGATATCCAGTACGCCTACGACGGGCAAAGCATCGACATCGACTTGTAAGAAAAATCCTCTCCCAATGGGAGAGGATTCGTTAATTATTCGCCTTGGTCGGCTTTCCATTTGCGGTAGATAGCCATTACCTCGTCGTCCGGCGGGTAGTAAATGCCAGGGGTTTGGTTCGTCTCGTCGAGTCGACGCCTGATCCACTCTTCGAGGTCGTCGTATTCGATGGCCTTCTGAGCAATATCAGGAGCCACACCACGAGGAATGACCACAACACCGTCATCATCTGCCACGATGTAGTCACCGGGGCGGACCAGAACTCCATCGACAGCCACAGTGTCGTTCGTTGAGTAAGGAGTTCCAACCCGTGTGCCGAGGTTGGAGGTTTGGTCGAGTCCCCACATTCCGACTCCGTAATCCTTCACCGTGTGCATGTCGCGAATTCCGCCGTCACAGACCAAACCGTCAACACCACGCTGTTTCAGACGCAGAAATTTGATATCTCCACCGATCGACATTCGCTTGGTACGCATCGATTCCATGACAATCACGTCACCGGGACCGGCTAATTCGAACGCTGCGTATTCTGGCGATTCTTCACCACCAGGTTTTTCGGCCATACCATCAGGGCGAGCAGGGACAAATCGAACCGTGATTGCACGCGCTACAAGGCGCTTGCCAGGGTTCATCGTTCGAACATTCGGCATATAAACGTAGTGAGGTTCGTATCCGTTGCGAGCGAGTACATCGACAACGGCCGTTGTGTTAACTCGCTTCAACTGCTCGATCGTTTCTTTGTCGAGCACGTGATCAGGTGTGGGCTGGATTACTGCCATGTGGGCTTACTTACTCCAACTAGTGAATTTCAAAACCCGCCAATTCTAGCGGGAAGACACGCTACTTGTACTTGTGAACTGACATGTGGATGGTGCTTAGCCCCAGTCCTGTGCAAACCGTTCAATTATCAGAGCCGCGTGCTTCGCTCCAAGAGTGAAATCTTCAACCGTGATGTTCTCGTTCGGCGCATGTATTTTGTGGGATGGATGGTCGATCCCAGAGGTGGCGATAGGCATCCCAAGCGTATCGCCGAAGTCGAACATTGGTCCCGTACCTGCCATGTTTGGAGTCATCACCGGCTTTCGACCGTAAATTTCCTCCGCAGTTTCGGCTACAAGCTGAACCCAGGGTGAATTGAGGTCGGTCCTGTATGGGTTTACCGCTCCGAGCACCTCGATTTCGACATCTTCAAAGCCATGTTTGTCGAGGTGTTTCCGTAGCTTGTCGAAGATGTCGTACGGACGTTGTTCTGGCACCAATCGGAAGTCCATTTTTGCGCTGGCAACTGCGGGTAAAACAGTCTTGAGTCCCTCGTCTTGATATCCGGAATCGAGACCAGCAATATTGGCGGTGGGCTGAAATGTGAGTTGCTTCCTCAGGTCTTCACCATCAAGCCCTCTCACAAACGAATTGACTCCAAAAGTTTCTTTCCATTCAGGAGCATCGTCAGGCAGTGCTTCCACAGCGGCAACTGCTTCAGGGCTCGGCTCGACAATTGCATCGTAAAATCCTTCGATCTGGATGTTCTCGTTTTCATCCTTGATCGTTTCAAGAGCACGAAGAAGTCTCCACGCTGCCGAAGGAAGAATTGCTGCATAAGAGGAGTGAGCATCGCCAGCAAGCATGCTGACGCTTAGCCCGACACCGAGCACCCCTTTGAGGCCCAGGTACATGAACGGGTCGTTGTTTAGATTTCGTCCTCCACCTTCCCAGATACATGCGTCGGCTTTGAAATCGTCACCTCGTTGTTCGATGAGCGCAGGCAGGTTTACTGAACCAGATTCCTCTTCACCTTCACAAAACATTTTTATGTTGCAGGGAACGCCACCTCGTTCGTCCCTGAACGCTCGGATCGCAGCAAGACGCGCACCAATATTTCCTTTGTCATCGGACATTCCTCGACCGTAAAGGCGATCACCAACCTGCGCCGGCTCAAAGGGATCCGTGTCCCACAAATCGAGCGGGTCGACCGGCTGCACGTCGTAGTGGCAATAGAACAGCAAAGTCGGTGCAGATTCGGGGTTTTCCGACGCGGGCATATAACCGTAAACCGTCGGCAATCCATCGTTAGGTACGGGCACAATTTCAGCATCGAATCCGTTTCGTTCCAGCAGATCCTTCATCACACCTGGAGCTTTGTCGAAGCCGACTTTCTGCGCGGAAATTGAAGGTTGTCTGACAAGTTCGAAAAGCTGCTGGATGGATTCATCAGCGTGGTTATCGATGTGTGAATAGATGTCCTGCATTTATTTGCCTTCTGCTTCGAGGTACGCCCAGTATCGAGCAAGAGAATATAAGGTCACGCCGTCTTCAATTTCCTGATTCACAATCATCGTCGCGATTTCGGATCGACTCACCAATTTTGCTTCGACGATCCCTTCTTCAGATTGAAGCACCAGATCGTCGAGTTCGACTTCCGGTATCTCAGCGAGAATCGAGTGGAATCTATCTCCGACTAAGCCGGATATCGGTGTTTGAGCACCAAGATAGGTAGACGAAATGGCAACGACACCAGTCTCTTCCTTCAGCTCTCGCAACGATGCCGTCTCGGGGTCCTCTCCGGGATCAACCAGGCCGGCTGGAAACTCCCACATGAATTGTTGGACAGGGTAACGATGGACCCGGATTAGAAGAAGACGTCCACTCGGAGTGACAGGGACGACCATTGTTGCCCCCTGTCCAGAATGCGTTCTCATCCAGGCATAATTGCCACGAGAACCGTCTTCTTTCACTGTCGAGTCGAAGTAGAAATCCCACCACGGAGTTTCGTAGACCGGACTTTGATTTTCTGGATCAGGGCGAGTGTTCAAAGGATCAGATTCGCTTACTCAGCGGCTCCAGGCATTCCTGGTTCAAGCGGTTTTGAATCAGGTGGCACTCCCCCGGCAAGGAAACCTCCATCAACGGTGATTGTTTGTCCGTTCACATAGTTGCCCAGGTCGCTGGCGAGAAATACACATGCACCAGCAATATCTGAAGGCAGACCACCTCGGTGGCTGGGGATGAATCCCTTTGCGCCACCGAGATACTCGTCATCTCCTCGGATTTCTTCATCCGATTCAGACAACACACGTGAATCGATATAACCGGGGGCAACACAATTTGCTGTGATTCCGGTTCCTACGAGATCGTGCGCTATCGACATCACCATGCGATTAAGACCGGCTTTCACGACTCCATAAACAGTGTCGTGAGGCCACGCTCGGTAGCTGTGAACGCTACTGATGTTGATGATTGAGCCACCGTGCTCATGTTCGATCATCCTGTTGGCTACACCTTGAGCCAGGAACAGGTAACCCTTTAGAGCGTGGCCAACGAGTCGGTCCCAGAATTCTTCGGTGATCTTGGTGAAATGAACATCCGCTGACGCTACAGCGTTGTTCACGAGAATATCGATCCGCCCATGTTCTGACACGAACTCGTCGAGCATTCGCTCACGGTCTTCAGAGCTTCCAACATCCGCCTGGTGCCACGAAGCTTTTCGGCCGAGGGATTCGATGCTGGCAATCGTCTTGTCGGCTTCTGAATCTCGTGTCACATCGTTGATGCCAACGTCAGCACCGTGCTCAGCAAACATTTGCGCTATGCCCGCGCCAATGCCTCTTCGTGAACCTGTAATCAAGGCTTTCTTGCCTTCAAGAAGCTTTGTCATCAAATCATCCAGAAACTAATCGTGAATCTTGCGTGCAGCGATCATTCCACCGTCCACGAGCAATGTCTCGCCGTTCACGTATTGACCGAGCTCGGACGTGAGATACAAAACTGCGTTGGCAATGTCACTCGGAAGGCCACCCTTGTGAGCAGGTACGAAATTCTTAAATCGTTCAGCCTCATGAGGAGGGCCGTCAATTACATCATCATCGCCTTCCGGCAATCGATTTGATATTGCTCCTGGTGCAATACAGTTGGCAGTAATATCCGTGCCCGCCAGGTCGATGGCGAAACCCTTCACCATCCGACGCAATGCCATCTTGGCGGTACCGTAGGCTGTCCAGCCTTCCATTGCCGTGTACGAATGAACACTCGACAGGCAAACAATCCGCCCACCACTCCCCTGCTTGATCATTTCTTTGGCAGCACGCTGGGAAGAAAAAAAATAGCCTTTCAGAGACAGATCCATCATTCGATCCCAGTACGCCTCATCAGTGTCGAACAGAGGTCGCTGCTGATCGGGGAAGATCGCGTTGTTGATCAGGACATCGATTCGCCCATGCGACTCGAGGAACGAATCGATGACCGAGTTGATACCAGGGATCGTAGACACGTCACCTGCATGGAAGGTTCCGTTCACACCTCGGCTGGTAACCAGCTCGGCGGCTCGTTGAGAAACCTCATCATCAACAATGTCGTTGACACCAACGTCGGCACCTTCATCGGCGAGTGTTAGAGCGATACCTCTGCCTATGCCTTTGCGAGCACCAGTAATCAAAACTTTCTTGCTGTCGAGCAGACCCAACTCGTACCTCCGTATATCAGCTAAACAGATGGCGGAATGGTAACCACAAATGGTGCAGGTGGGACGCCGAGGAGAACGCTAAATCAACTGGATAGGCTGGATCGTCTCATTCACCCGATCCGTGGCCTCAGCAAGAGCGCCACGTTTGGCATCTTCGAGATCTTCGACAACATGCTCAAGCGCAGTGCCATCGGAGCCACCTTCTGAGAAGATCAAAGCTGCGTCACGAACTTCGAATCCAAGTGACTCGAGGATCAGGGCATAGCCACCAAGCTGCGGTTCGTATCCACGTGCTCGAATGAGAAGATCTTCACCTGACACACGGTCAGTTTTGAAGTCGATGATCGAAATCGTTCCATCTTCATTCTCAATCAGTAGGTCAACTGCTCCCTCTAGTTCAACACCTAGTTCCACTTCGGCAGCAACCCAGGCTTCATGAATGGTTTTCAACCCGGCCGCTTTTTGAATTGTTGGCGAGTTGAGAATGCTCTGAACTCTAGGAGCGACATCTTCGTAGGTTGCTTCACCGGAATATGCGGCAATAGCTGAATTGATCAACTGATCGACGTTGGATAAATCTGCAAAATCAACATCTTGTAGTACCTGATGAACAGCTGATCCGATTGATGTCCCGGCTCGTCCACGCTGCGCATTGTTTTGCTCCCGGGTCTGCGAGCTGTCCTCGGGCTTTGGTGCCTCAAACATGCTGTGATCAGCCAGCGCGCTTGGTGTGGTGTAACCGCGGACACTTGATGATCGAATGACCTCAGATGTTCGGTCTATCCAAGCAGCTCGATCGGATTGCTGGTTCTCACTAGTAGATGTGCCTGCGTCGGTAGTTCGACCAGCATCAGATTCACGGCGGGGAATAAACGTAGGAGGTATGTCTTCACGTCGGCCGTCCATCTCCCATATTTTTTGAGCGAGCGTTTTCTTGTCTTTTTCCGTTCGGTGAGTACTCACGAACAAGTAATCCCGAGCCCTCGTCGCCGCAACGTAAGCTAATCTCACCTGCTCTGCTTCAGCTGCAAGTTTGTCCTGATCAGCCATGGCGTCATAGTTGTTGGTGCGTATCCCCAAATCTCTGGCACCGATCGTTACCGATAACTCCGGAACGCCTTTGCTTTCTTTGATCAGTGCGTTCGCTTTCGAGGCCGTTCCCTGAACTTGAAGTCCCGATATAGCAACTATTGGAAATTCCAGTCCCTTGGAAGCGTGGATCGTCATGACTCTGACAGCGTCGACCTCGCTTTCGGCGGATGTGGCGTCAGAGACCGTTTTCTCTTCCTCTATTTGCCGGTCTACCCATCGAACAAACTCTCGGACGGAGCCAGTTCCGATCGACTGGATGCTTCGCGCCGACTCCAACAGCAGGTCTATCATCCTGACATCCTGATCGCTACCAGTTGTAATCAGAATCGATTCCCGTATTTGGAGATCAGCGAGCAATATTTCAATCAACTGGGGAGTACTTACCAGATGTCGAATATGGTGAAACTCGTTGAGCTTTGAAACCGCTGCGTGTACGCGCTTTACTCCTGAATTGGAATTGTCAGAAAGGGACGCAACCCCTTGTGAGTATCCAAACTTGTGCCCCTCATTCGCCCAGTCGTACAAATCCTGGTCGGAGCAGGCAAACATTATCGATTTCAACGCGGCGACTACTGCAACCTGATCAGTCGGATCGTCGATAGCAACTAGAGCACTGGTTAGGTCTCTGATTACCTGGTTGTCGAATATCGCCGACTGGCCTTCCAGCACATACGGGACTCCATGTTCGTCCAATGCTGACTCTAACGCTGCTAGTCCGGTCCTTCTTGGAAACAGTACGCACATGTCGCGATAGGAAGATTCTCTCGTGTCGCCATCCGAAGTCGGGATCTGAAATACACCAGAACCGACATCTAGCGCGAACCGTGCGATATCTTGAGATTCGGCTTGGCGCACATCGTCGACGTACTTGTGCTGGTCGTGCCCTACCAACAGGACGTGACCCGACTCGGTCGTTCCTTCGATCTCTCGACCGGGGATTAGTGGTTCGTAGCTTGCTTGCACAGGTTCCGATGGATCGTGCTGCCAGTCGCTCATCCATGGGTCAAAAATCTTGTTCACCCATTCGAGGATTTCGGAGTGGGACCGGAAGTTGCGGCTAAGCGCTAAACGTTCAGCGTTCAAGGACGCTATCAGGGAGCTCAGTTGCGACAAGTCTGCGCGCCTGAACCTGTAGATCGACTGCTTAGGATCACCAACAACGAAAAGAGTGCCTGGATCAGGCTCGCCGTTTCCTGTGGAATCCGACAGCAGGATCGCCAGCTTCAGTTGCAGTGGATCGGTGTCCTGGAATTCGTCGATCAGGATTTTTCTGTACCGGCGTTGAAAATCACTTCTTACTCCCTGGTTTTCGTCGAGTAGTTTGCACGAGAGGACTAGCAAATCCTGGAAGTCAATCGATCCCGTCTCACGTTGTCGATCGGTGAAATCTAACACCATCTGACCGATGTGATTGATGACCGATACCAACGCTGCGTGCGCAATCATTTGCCGAGTGGTGTCGATTAATTCACCCGCGGATTTTAGAGACGCTCGTACTTGTTTTAGAGAATCCTCGCCGGAAGTAGTCTCCAACCAGTTCTGAGCTTTACCAATAGAGGTTCTCAGCTTCGGCATTTGAGTTACCGCGAGAACTGACTCTCCATAATCGTTCGCACCGAGAGCTACGTTTGTGACCGCCAACGCCTGTTCAACATCGAGTTGCAAGTGATTGAACATTCGATCTGTGTCATCAGTGCAGAATTCTGCGAAGGAAAGTGCGCTCTTTAGTTCGCCTTGAATGGATTCCAGTGCGCTGGACGGATCAAGTGACGATCGTGCCGCTGGCAATGGGATGATCGACTCGACAAGGTCGTAGTCCGAACGAAACTGGTCAGCCACGGATTTCAGCGTTTGGAGTGGGCTGTAGATGCCAAGGCGTTGAAGGTCTCCTACAGCTTGCGCGAACTCAGCACTTCCGAGTTCGGTGTCGAGCCACTCTCGCCAGGCGCGATCGAACAAGTCGTCGCTTACCACCGGGTCGTTCACTTCAAATACAGGTGGCAATCCTGCTTCCAACGGTCGTTCGGCTAGCAAGCTTTGCGCAAAGCTGTGAATTGTCCCGATGTACGCTGCATCCAGGGATTCCAAAGCTGCGTTGAGTCGATTCGAGTTTGCGCCTTTACTTTCCGAACCAAGTGCATGTTCTTCGAGACTCTCCCGAACACGTTGCCTGAGCTCCGATGCAGCTGCCACGGTGAATGTCACCGCAACGATGTTTTCAGGTTTCACGTCGTCACTGAGTAGAAGATTGACTATTCGTTCGACGAGCGCGGTTGTTTTACCGGTACCTGCCCCGGCTTCGGCATAGATCGTCTCTTCCAGGGAGCCTTGAGCCACACCAACGATTCGGTCTCTTGAGGAATTAGTCATCTAATTCATCCTCGTCTGGCTCAGCTAGTGCGAGATAGTCGTTCAGCGCCTCGGCACTATTCTTCTTACGGTTCCACTGCTGCTGTTTATCCTGCGGGCAAACACGTTGGAATTCGCAGAATCCACAGCTCTCGAAAGACGAACGCCCTCCTACCCATCGAGATTTTCCTGGATTCGCAGGGAATACACCTTGTTCAATTCCTCCTGCGACCACGTCGATTGCCTCAGTTAGCGCTTGATCAGCTTTGGCTTCGTCATACTCTTGCGGGCGTGGTTTAAGCTCTCTCGACCCAGACTCACGAACAAACCAATATGCCGCCTGAATTTCTGCATCTGGAAACGCTCGTCGCACTGCACGGGAATAAAGGGGGAGCTGGATTTTTGTTCCGTTCTTGACCGGGTCTTTGTCCAGTCCTGAGTACGACGCTGAACCGCCTGACTTGTAATCGTAAATTGTCACCGTGTTGCCATCATTGGATATGTCGACACGATCGACCTGCCCTCTGAACCTCACCGTCCTTCCCTGGGCGGTAACAACTTCAACAGGAGGCTCATCACCGTAGCCAAACCCGAACTCAGCGAACACCTGGCTCATATCGTCGAGGTTCGCAACCTGATTTTCTCGACGCACCCACTGTCGAAGGATTAGCCAAGCCCTAGATTGATCCACCGCCCAGGCACCATCAGAACGTCCCGGAATTTCATCCTTGAGTCCTTCAATTTCACGCGCCACCGCGATTTGAAGCCAGCTTTCTTGTTGGGCTGTTGCCGGTAGTTCATTTTGTGCGTTGCGCCATTCGAAAAAATCCTCCAAGACCTGGTGGATCAAGGTCCCAAATTCAAGGGCATCGAGACTAATTTCCTCTTCAGGTGACTTCGTCTCTTCGACTCGCAAACGTCTGCTCAAGAAATAGCGATACGGGCACGCTGCGTATGTTTCGAACGCTGTTGCCGAACCGGACAACGAAGGCGTTTCCTTTACCGAAACTTTGCCATCGAACTCCGTCCAATCATCTCCGTTACGAGCTTTCGTATATTGAATGGCGGCATCGAGTGCGGCAGATTGGATGTCAGCAGGCAGTTCCTGCTTTCTCGCCCCAGACCGGATCCACTCAACAATGCGAGACTGATCAAATTCTTCCGCGTGAGCACTCAGTTCAGGTGCAGCATGATCTGACGTGACGATTGAAAGGCACTGAAGCGCTGAGGTTGTCAATTCGCTAGCTTTGAGAAATGAATTGCCTTCGAGTCGCCGAATCTCATTGAGGTACCACCTCGCGGGTCCAAACTCTCTTGATTCGCCGGGAAGCGTCTGAGGCCAGAAGAGCCTGAGCTCTCGAGCACTCGCTTTGACCGACTCGAATACTTGCCGGCTATCGGTCGAGATGCGTACACGCGTGGGCAGCACTTTCTCGTCGGGATCGATCATGCGCTTGAGGTGGTCAGGTAACAGCGGGTCACTTCGATGAAGGCTGGGGAACTTACCTTCGACCATCCCCGCGACAAACACGTAGTCGAACGGGCAACCGGCAGCAGTCCACACGGGCCCAACATAAACGCCTTGCCCCAGGGATCTCAGTCCAGCGGATTTGCGATTCAATTGGTCACGCAAGACGTCAACGAAATGATCGAAGCCCGGATTCTTCAGTCCAGTCGAATCCAAATGCTCGAGCCGGTCCAGCAGGTTAGTCATTCGTTCGAAAGGTCTCGTTTCACCAACACTTGCAACATCGAGGTAACTCGACATCAACGACCTTATCCAACAAACGTGTCCGGCCCACGACACCGATGCCACTTTATTCCGGTGAGCTTGGAGCGTTGAAACGAAATCCAGCAGTTGAATTGTGTAGGCAGCTTCGCTCTCAGCCGCTTCCACTCCCGACTCACCCCGCTCTCCTAGTCGTTCGGCTGACTTCGCCCGGGACACAGTCGATCGCGCATATCGTTCCAGTCGAGGTCTCCAGGAGTCACCGACCGAACGCGTAACACCAGCTGCACGACTGATAGCGTCCCATCTTGCGCCCGGAATTTGGTGACCGGTCCCTGGATCGATTACCGGGGATGATGAGAACCATGAAGTGACTTCGTTCCGATCAAAGTCATTGGCAAAAACGTTCAAAAGGCCAATGACGAATCTACCTACCGGCGTATCTCTCAGTGCCGAACGGTCGGGACCTGAAATCGGAATTCCAGCTCGCATCAACGATTCAGAAATCCTGTCGGCATACGCTTCATCCTCGAATAAGACCGCAATCCGAGGGAACCGTGCGCCGTCACGCGCCAGTCCTACGATCTGACGAGTGATTTCCTTCACTTCGTTCGGGACTGTATTGACCGCCCACATTGCAACCTGCTGGTGGCTTTGAGTCGACCCCGATTCGTCATCGCCAACGGAAATTTTCACGGTGTCGGTCAGTTCGGTGAGCGCCTCAAAAAGATTTGATAACTCCGGTGCAACCGGAGCAACTTCGACCAGCACGATGGTCCCGAGCAAGCGCTTCGAAACATCGGTGGCGTCTGGTCGCGACAGTACTTTTACAGCCGCTGTTGCTACTCTACGCCCCGAAGAGAATTGATCGGTCTGCGTTCGATACTCGCCGAAACGCGCAACCAGTTCGGCTTGAAAACTACTAGCAGCCCCGAGTGTTTCAAGCTGCTTTTCGCTGAGATTTTCTAGGTCCCTGAAGGTCGAGTGAAGCGCTGACTGTAGTTGAGGTGAGTAACGTTCACCGCCTAAAGCTGTTCCGTGATTTGAATCAGTCGAGATTGCGTAGACGAATTCTGAAGCCTCAAGATCGGTCAGGCGTGCACCTTCGACGTTGTTACCCGCCAACAATTCGGCGACGTCTTCCAATCGCCGAAAATCAACGTTGAACAGACCGGATTTGGCGAGCGAACGACGCAGGTAGTAAGAAGCCTGCAGAGTTGGAGTTACAACGGTAATCCGACCCAGACGATCCGCCGCTCGAACCCCATCTATGACGCGGCGCAGAACATCGTTGATTCGCTCGTCATTGGATACGGACTCAACTCGTCTGCTCAATCGTCGCCCC
>CAYYMP010000059.1:0-12138 GCA_964472915.1 uncultured Dehalococcoidales bacterium
GTGGAAGGTGACCAGAAATGAAATACGCCTTCTATCCAGGATGTGTAGCTCGTGGTGGAGCTCCTGAGCTTTACGATTCAGCTGTAGCGGTCATGGACAAGCTCGGTATCGAACACGTTGAGCTGACAAAAGCCGCTTGCACGGGAGCTGGCCTTCTTCAGGAGAAGAACCTGAAAATGGGTGACGTATTGAACGTCCGCACTTTCGCAATGGCAGAGCAAATGGGACTGCCAATTATGGTCCTTTGCTCAACCTGCCAGGGCGTTATGAGCCAGGCGAACCACCGTGTGAAGCGGGATCCTGAATACCTTGCTGAAATCAACAGCTTCCTCGCTCCTGAAGGACTGGAGTACAAGGGAACTACATCGGTAAAACACTTGCTTTGGGCTTTGATTGAAGACATTGGTCTCGACAAACTCAAGGAAACGTTCACTCGTGAACTTACAGGGATGAACATGGCTCCGTTCTACGGTTGTTACATGGTTCGACCATCCGAAGCTCTTGAGTTTGGTGCAAACCCGGGGCGTGAAACTTCACTTGAGCAGCTGATCGAAGCCGTCGGTGGTAGCGTGACTGACTTCGCGGGAAAGACTGCTTGTTGTGGATTCCCGATCCTGTTCATAAACCAGGCGAACTCGATGAAGATGGTTGCGAATCACACAGGTACTGCCAAGGACCTTGGTGCAGACGCAATGGTCACGCCTTGTCCGCTTTGCCACTTGAACTTAGACGGTTACCAGCCGAAGGCTCGCAAACAAGTCCGAGGCGATAAGGCAGACTTGCCTGTCATTCACGTACCTCAGCTCATTGGTCTTGCAATGGGAATGGGTACGAAAGAGCTTGGATTGCAGAAGCACATCGTTTCCACAAAGGAAATCGTGCGCAAAGCCGAAGCCGTTGGTGCTGGAAGCTAGTACAGCCGTTCTCAGGAAACAAATTGAATCGACCTGCCATGAGCAGGTCGATTTTTTTTATGTCGTTTGTTCCAGGTGTTGACTAGACTGGTGTCGAACACGAACTAGTGAGGCAACGGAATGAAAATCACGTCTGTAAAAGCAATCCCAATGTCAGACCCGATCCCCGTCGAGCGGCAGCACCGCACTGACCTGGGAACAAAGGTGAAATCAGACAACGTGATGGTGTTGGTCGAAACCGATGAAGGTCTGACTGGTATCGGTGCCTCGTTGGGCAATCCCGCAGTTGTTGCCGCAGCTGTGAACCACGAGTTGGGGCCTGAACTTCTCGGAGAAGACCCAATGTTCTCAGAGCGCATCTACGAGAAGATGTACAACGGCTCACGGTGGGCACCGGCGATCGAAACAGGAATAACCCAGCCCGATCCAAGCAGGCGGCGCGGTGTGGTCATGGAAGCAATTGCGGGGATAGACATAGCCGTTTGGGACGTGAGATCTCAGGCGCTTGGTGTTCCGATGTACCAGGCGATGGGTGCAGTTCGGGAATCTATCCGTGGATACGCATCTGGTGGTTGGGCTCCTGGTGAAGAGGCGGAAGCTGAACTTGGCGGTTACGCCGCTAAAGGTTTCAGCGCGGTTAAAATGCGAGTCGTGGGGCACGACGGGTTCAAAGTCGACAACACGGTGACTCGTGTAGCTGCCGCGCGTCGTGGGATCGGTCCTGACGTGGAGTTGATGGTCGACGCACACGGTTCACTCGATGTGATGAACGCCATCAAAGTTGCTGAGGCGATCGAGGAATACGAAATTTCATGGTTTGAAGAACCTGTGTCACCTGACGATCATACCGGTCATGCCCGTGTCAGAAACTCAACTTCGATCCCTATTGCAACCGGTGAACGGGAATTCACACGATTCGATTTCCAGAGCTTGCTCGATCACGAGGCGATCGATATTGCTCAACCTGATGTTGCAAGGGCAGGGGGCATAACCGAGATTCGTCGGATCGCTGCGCTGGCCTCAGCGCGTGGAGTGAAAGTTGCACCGCACGCCTGGGGGTCAGGAGTTCTGTTCGCAGCCTCGATTCATCTCGCCATGGCTTTGCCTAACTGTCACATCCTTGAAGTGTCACAAGGGTACATGCCAATGATGAACGAACTCTTCAACGAGGATTATGACATTCGGGACGGACGGGTTTATCCGCCGTCGGCCCCTGGACTTGGGTTCACGATCCGAGAAGACGCCATGGAGCGATTCAAATACGTTGAAGGACCCGAGTACGTCTTCTAGCTCGACTGAGCGAAAGAAGTTTTGCCCCAGTCGTTCAGCATGATGCTGTGTTCTTGAACGATCTTTCTGACGCGGTCATCGTTCCAACCGCGACGTCCCATCCACCGTAGAAGCAGTCGCAGATCTGGTGCTGAATCGTCATCAGGGTAATTGAGAAGCTCGGTCTTTAACGTTGGGTGACTAGCGATGTAGTCAGGAACGGGACATTGACCTTCGATCAACTCCCTTGCTGCCACAACGTCTCCACCGTTGATTCGGAGGATACGTTCTAGCCAGGTGTCAAATTCCCATGCGACGGCAAGATCCCATATCTCATCGATCTCAGTGCCGCGTTCAGTACCTGGGAATAAACCGGTGAATCGCTTCAGGATTCCGGGGGATTCACCATACGATGCTGGGAACCTCAATTCACCTACAGAGTAGAGGGCTGCGGCGTAAGCTGCCGAAACGAAGTCGTAGTAGAGCGGGTCGAACGATGCCGAAGGCAGCTCAACCTCGTAGGTGTATGCAGGTGTTGGCTTCTCGAAGTCCCACGCCAGCATCGCGAACTCAATCGTTGCCGGTTGCGGTGGACTTGGTTTCCAATCAAGAGCTTTTATTACTTCGACATCGGTAGACATGACATCTCGTTCTTTAGCAGTGCTGATTTCAAGAGCATACACAGTTTCCGGTATTAGCCGCACTTACGTCCATCGACGAGTTATCTAAACCTTAATTATTTATTTGGATATATCAGTCAAATAAATTACCCTCTCGACATGTCACCTCGAAGTTACAACCTTGGGAAGCGGAAAGCTTCGGTTGAGGCTACCCGTACGCGAATCATTGACGCTGCCATTGATGCATACGCAGAATTCAATGTATCTGGAACCTCTATGCAGGAAGTGGCACGGCGTGCGAATGTTGCTCCGGGGACCGTTTTCTATCACTTCGCCACCGCTGAGGAACTTGCTGAAACAGCTGTGGACGTACTGTTTGAGCGTTTGGACATGCCAAGCGCCGCGTCGATCAGCAAGATTCCCGACCCTGGCGTCAGATTGAACACGATGTTTCAGCAAATGTACGCGTTCATTGGTCGTAGCGAGCGGTTTCTCAACCTCTACTTTTCTGACAAATCCGAGATTGAAGCCGTCCAGAAAACCAACGCCAAGTTCGTTTCACAACTCCACGAGTTGTTGTTTGCCGCACTCGGGGATGCCGCTAACAATCGCCGGGCGATTCAGATTAGTGGTGCGCTCGTAAATCCTGGTTTTCGTTCTTCTCTGACGATGACAGGGATGTCTGATGAAGAAGCTGCTGCGACTGCAAGTGAGCTTTTACGTTCATGGTTGACGAGTCAAGGAAAGACCAAATGAAACTCGTATATCACCTTTGGTACAAGTACAGCACACCACCCTGGGTCATGGGAGTTAGGCCAGAGCTTGAGAAGCTCATCCTTGACGGCGAACTCGCTCCATCTCGAGTTTTAGATCTCGGGTGCGGAACAGGTGGAAACGTCAACTGGCTGGCAGCTCGAGGTGTCGAGGCTGTAGGCGTTGACTTTGCAGCGAGTGCAATCGGGCGCGCCAAAAACGATGCCGAAGGACAAGAGTCTGGCGGTCTTTTTTTCGTAGACGATGTAACGAAGCTGGAATCCGTCCATGGCAAGTTCGATTTGTTCGTCGATTATGGGACGCTAGATGACCTGGGGCGCGATGCCCGTAGAGCTTGCATTGAGCGGATCAAAGAGTTGGCGGCTCCCGGTGCGCAGTTCTTTGTCTACGCGTTCGAATGGAAACTCTCCTGGTGGGAGAAATTACTCGCCAAAGCATTGCCGTTCGGTGAGGGCGTTTTCAAGCCCGGCGAAGTTGATGAGCTATTCGGACAGGACTGGAACATCAAACAACTGGAGTTTCACTCTGGTTTGAAGGGATGGCCCAAAGCCTACGGTGTTTACCTGATGAACCTGAAGGGTTAGGGAATCCTTACAGGCTCATCGCTCCGTCTATTACGTGGATCTGACCCGTTGTGTATGACGATTCGTCCGACGCCAGATAAACCGCCAGATGAGCAATTTCTTCAGGAGTCCCAACTCTGCCCATTGGTTGTCGGGCAATGAAGGCTGCGCGAGCAGCCGTGGGATCGTCTGCGACGTTGATGCGATCTTGGAGTGATGGCGTTTCAACGGTTGCTGGTGCAATAGCATTCACCCTGATCCCATCGTTCAGGTAGTCCTTTGCGACTGACTTGGTAATGCCGATCACAGCAGCCTTTGTGGCTGTATAGGCTGCGCGGTCGGGGACACCCAACAGATGGGATGAGAGCGACGCCATGTTCACGATTGAACCACCGCCATTTTGGATCATTCTTGGTAGGAATTCTTTGTGCATCCAGAACAGGGACTTTACGTTCAGATTGAATGAGAAATCCCAGTCTTCTTCTGAACATTCCAGGATAGTTCCCATTGCAACATATCCGGCACAGTTGAAGAGAATATCTGGAGCACCTGAAGTATTAGCGAAGTCAGCGATGGACGCTGGATCGGTCACATTACAGGTGTGAGTGTTGATGCCATCGATCGACTCCAACTCAGCAAGTTTGTCGGCATTGATATCGCTGGCCCAAACTGTTGCGCCTTCCTCGGCAAACGCTAACGCCGTAGCTCGACCAATTCCCTGAGCTGCCGCGGTCACAACTGCGGTTTTTCCTTGAAGCCTTCCAACCATTATTCACTCCAAAAATCGAGGGCGACCATTCGGTCGCCCTCTTGTTCATACTTCAGTTCTACGTCGAAAACTCGCGCTATGCCTTGGCCATGATGTCGACGAGTTCCTGAACTGCGTCAGCTGACGCCTTGAGCGCAGCAGACTCGGAATCGGTCAGTTCGACTTCGATGATTTCTTCAACACCACCAGCACCGAGCTTGATTGGAACACCGGCGTACAGGCCGTTGATTCCGTACTCACCTTCGAGGAACGCAGCACAGGGCAGGATTTCCTTGCGATCGAGGAGAATAGCTTCAACCATTTGCGCAGATGCTGCGGATGGAGCGTAGTAGGCGGATCCGGTCTTGAGTAGACCGACAATCTCAGCACCACCGTCGCGAGTTCGCTGAACGATCTCTTCAAGTCGGTCAGCTTCGATGAGCTTGGAAACCGGTACGCCACCAATGGTCGTTGACCCGATTAGAGGAACCATCGTGTCGCCGTGGCCACCGAGAACGTAGGCGGAAACGTTGGTAACCGAGACATCGAGTTCCTGAGCGAGGAACGTTCGGAATCGGGCGGTGTCGAGAATGCCTGCCATTCCGACCACGCGTTCTTTAGGAAAACCGCTGACTTTGTAAGCGTGCTGAACCATGGCGTCGAGTGGGTTCGAGACGATCACCAGCACAGCGTTAGGGGAGCGCTTTGCAATTTCCTCGGTTACTGAACCAACGATTTTCATGTTGGTCATCAGAAGGTCGTCACGGCTCATGCCAGGTCGGCGAGCAATTCCTGCAGTGATTACAACTACGTCGGAGTCTGCGGTTTCGTCGTAGCCGTTGGAACCGGTTACCTGCGCGTCGGTGCCGAGGACCGGACCAGATTCAAGCATGTCGAGGGCCTTACCTTGTGGCATGTCCTCAACAATGTCGACGAGAACTACGTCTGCGTAGCCTTTTTCGAATATTCTTTGCGCTGTCGTGGCTCCAACATTTCCGCCACCAACAACTGTCACCTTATGTTTCATTAGTTCTTCCTTGTGTCCCGAACCTGTTTCGGGGTTTGTATCGAAAAATAATCTGGCTGAATTACTGCCACTTGTGAGGTTTGCCTTTAAGCGGCAGCACTTTCCCTGTGTCCTTTCGGATCGCGTGGGTTTTAAGTGTTTTACGAGTCGATTTATCAGTGACTCTGCGGATTCCATCTACACCGGGTTGTCCCATCGCTTCTGCGTGTCCCATCGCAACAAACAAGATGTCGCCTGTCTCATCTGCGACAGCGTCATCGCCTTCTTCGTTCTGAACTGCCTCAGCCAACTCAGAAACTTCCTCATCGAGGATGTTCATCCTGTTCGCAACGATTTCAGTAGGGGATTGATCAGCAAACTGTCCTGATCCAACCTCGAAACGGTTGTGGAAATCCCACACCTCACCGGCCATGTCCGAGACGGCTTTTACAAATGCCTCGCGACTGATCGTGTTCGGTGCGTATCGTCGTTCTGGAACTTCAGAATCAGACATTAGAGAGGGATGTTTCCGTGCTTCTTAGGTGGAATTGATTCCACTTTGTTTTCGAGCATGCGAAGTGCCCGGACAAGTTCCGGGCGGGTCTCCGCTGGATCGATTACATTGTCCACGTAGCCTCGATTAGCTGCTACATATGGGTTGGCAAATCGGTCCCGGTAGTCATCGACCATTTCAGCACGTTTAGCGTCAGGGTCATCCGCTTCGGAGATTGCCTTGCGCCCGATCACGTTCACGGCACCTTCTGGTCCCATGACCGCAATTTCAGCACTTGGCCATGCGAGGTTCACGTCTGAGCGAAGTTCCTTCGAACTCATGACGATGTAAGCACCGCCGTAGGCCTTTCGCAGAATCACCGCGATCTTCGGAACGGTTGCTTCTACGTAGGCGTAGAGAAGCTTTGCTCCGTGGCGGATGATGCCACCGTACTCCTGGTGGGTTCCTGGCATGAATCCAGGAACATCTACAAGAGTGACAAGTGGAATATTGAACGCATCGCAGAATCGGACGAACCGTGCAGCTTTGTCAGAAGCATCGATGTCCAACATTCCTGCCATTTGTGCTGCCTGGTTGGCTACGATTCCAACGGTTTTTCCGTCGAGGCGAGCGAGACCGACCACAACGTTGGGTGCGAAGTTGTGGTGGACAGGGAAGAAGTCCCCGTTGTCGACCACTTTTGTGATCACGTCCATCACGTCATACGGCTGGTTCGCTGCGTCAGGGACCACATCTCGAAGTGTGTTGTCAGTTCGAGATGGATCATCGCCGTCAACTACTGGTGCTGACTCAGCGTTGTTTGATGGTAGATAGGAGAGAAGCTGCCGGACATGAGCGAAGCATGCGTCTTCCGACTCAGCCGTGAAGTGAGCAACTCCACTGCGAGAGGCATGCGCGGCTGCGCCACCGAGATCCTCGTGTGAAACTTCTTCACCGGTTACAGATCGAACTACATCTGGTCCAGTGATGTACATCTGGCCAATGCCTTCGACCATGTAAATGAAGTCGGTGAGGGCTGGCGAGTAAACGGCACCACCTGCGGCCGGTCCGTTCACTATGGTGATTTGTGGAACCACACCTGATGCGAGAGTGTTTCGACGGAAGATTTCACCGTATCCGGCAAGCGAGTCGATTCCTTCCTGGATTCGAGCACCGCCAGAGTCGTTCATGCCGATGATCGGAGCGCCGACTTTCATGGCATGATCCATGATCTTCGCGATCTTTTGGCCAGCCACGAGGGAGAGAGAGCCACCGAGTACCGTGAAGTCCTGAGCGTAGGCAAATACTGTGCGGCCGTCGATTGTCCCGTACCCGGTTACAACCGCATCACCTTCGAATCGTTGCTTTTCGAGTCCGAGGTCAGTGGACCGATGAGTTACAAATGTGTCGAGTTCTGTGAAGCTACCGTCATCGAAAAGCTTGAGGAGGCGTTCACGCGCCGTGAGTTTGCCTCGTTTGTGCTGTGACTCGATTCGTCGTTCACCACCACCTAAGTGAGCGGTTGCTCGACGTTCGTTGAGCTGTTCGAGTTTAGATTTTGGCTCGCTGATTTCTGGGTTGTCGTTGTTTGATTCGGACTTGGATTCTGTGGCTATTTTAGTAACTCGCAGACTGTGGTTTTGATGCTCAAATCGACCGTTCCAGTCCCCAAAAACGCCTCAGAAATTCTTGGTCGAATTCAACGGCATTCCCGCGGGAAAAAACGACCGTTCAATCGTAACTTACGCCCAGTACACCAGCAATACTCACGCAACGTGAGAATTCTAGTTCGCATCAGTGATAGCATCGTTCGCTCTTCAGTATCGATTGTGGGTATGAATATTCAGTGATTTACGAGCCAGCCAAGCTCCCCTCAATGCAAATCGGACCTAGACAGTTCGAGTGGGGCAGCAGGACATTCATCATGGGGGTGGTCAACGCCACACCTGATTCATTCTCCGGTGATGGTGTCGTGGATGATCCTGGAAACATCCAACGAGCGATCGATCAAGCGCTAGTGATGGAAGACCAGGGGGCAGACATCATCGATATCGGTGGTGAATCGACCCGTCCAGCGAGCGTGTATCCGGATGCAAAGCCAGTGTCGGAAGAAGATGAGATAAACCGGGTAATCCCTCTTATTGACGCACTGAGTGATCGCTTGGAAATCCCCATTTCGATTGACACGAGAAAATCGGGCGTCGTGCGTGCTTCCGTGAGAGCAGGGGCTTCATTGGCGAACGACGTATCGTTACTAGGAGATCCTGAAATGGCCAGTGCCGTTTCTGAGTCGCAAACACCGATAGTTCTCAGCCATATAAGAGAAGGTGGGCACGGCTCCGGAGTGGTAAACGACGTGCTGAACGATCTCTCCGAGGCGATTCAATCGTTGGAAACGGCAGGACTTTCACGAGACAAAGTAATTTGTGATCCCGGCATAGGGTTTGCGAAGAAACCTGAACAGTCTCTTTCGATCCTACGAGCAACATCACGTCTTCGGGATGAACTCCAAATCCCTGTCCTTATCGGCACATCACGCAAGTCTTTCATCGGTGCGGTTACCGGCAAGCCAGTGGACGAACGGATTTTTGGCACCGCCGCATCGATTGCATGGACCATCGGCCAGGGCGCGGACATCGTTCGAGTTCATGATGTTGCCGAAATGCTCGACGTGGTCAAACTGACAGACGCTCTTCAGCGCGGTTGGGGTGGGTAAGCCAGTGGAACTCGCGTACATCGGATTGGGGAGCAATCTTGGCGACAGAATCAAAAATCTTGAAGGTGCAATCGAGCGTCTTCAACAGCTCGGTCCGATAGAGAAAATTTCCAGGGTTTATGAGACCAAGCCGTGGGGAGTCGAAGGCTATCAACCGAGATATTTGAACCAGGTGGTCTCGGTCGGCACAACTCTGGATCCACTCGAATTGCTATCTGAATTACTTGGAATCGAACACTCCATGGGCAGGGTTCGAAGCGACAAGAATGAGTCGAGAACCCTTGATTTGGACTTGCTAATACACGGCGAAAGTGTGGTCGAGGCGTCAGGTGTAACTGTTCCGCACCCGCGGCTGCACGAACGGGCATTCGTACTTGTTCCGCTGGCCGATATCGCGCCCGATCTAATTCACCCTGTGTTTAATCGCACGATTTCCGAGCTGTTGCTCGAATGTGATCAGAGCGGTGTGAAAGCCATGAGCTAATCGCTTATCCGCCAATAGTCGTCTCGAACAAGGTTTTCATCAGTCCTGCTAACAGGAACACGATCACGCCAAGGAACACCATCGCGTTGTACCCGACGAGCCACGTGATTTTTGAAGCAAACCCTGTTGGACTAGCGTTCGGATTGAAATCGGACTGGCGGAAGTTCCAGACGAGATAGAACATCCATGCGGCGATTACGAGTTTGATACCCAAAACCACGAACCACGAAGGTGATGCGTCATCTCCGGTGAGTCGATTGAACATCAATATGATCCCGGAGATGAGGATGACTATTACAGAAATGTCTACCAACTCTCGATAAACACCCCCGATATTCCGCATAACCGGTCGCATCAGGTCAGGGTTCGCGTGGGCCACCGGGCGCAATACGAACGCGAAGAATACACTGCCACCAATCCATGCAACTGCGCCGACAGCGTGTGCCCATCTGGTGATCAACATTATCCAGTCGGTTATCTGAATCTCTCCGAACATGCTGGAATTATGTCAGCAGTGTTCACTCATTGGCATCTCGGAGAGTGGGGTTTTAGCTGGCGAGCAGCGCATCGAGTTGTTCAGCGATCTGCTCTTCGCCAATGATGCCTGTCCATGTACGTGCGATTTCGTGGTCTTTGTTCAAGAATACCGTGGTCGGAAACGAGAAAACCTCGTAACCGAACTGGACCGTCGATCCAACATCGGCCATTGACGGGTACGTGAGGCCGAGTTCCTGGACGAACTCAGCTCCAGAAGCCGCAGAATCCAACCCAAGCTGTTGAACTCCAATGAATGCAACTTGCTCGCCGTACTCTTCGTAAGCCGCCTGGAGATCGGGCATCTCGGCTCTACACGGTGGGCAGGACGGGAACCAGAAGTTGACTAGCACTGGTTTCCCTGCGTGATCATCCAACGAAAAGTCACCATGGAAGAATGTTTCGCCAGTAATTGCGGGCGCTGCGTTCCCGGAGCGTTCAGCAGCAATCTCCGCAATACTCGATGAACCGCCAGAACTATCTGAACTCGAATCGCTGGTTCCACATGCCACAACAGTGATTGCCACTGTGAGTGCTGCGACAAACAGCAGGTATTTAGTTCGATTCAACATCGTGACGTCGGTTCCTTTGAAAGTCGAGATTTGTGGTCGCACCTGTTGAATTCGATGAATTATCGATCCAACAGGTGCGTCCGGGATGTTTCAAGAGTAAATACGCCCATATCCAGGATTTGGTTTGGGCTCTCTTACTTACCCGTGAGCCTCAGCCCTCATCTTGTTGAGCTGATCACGAATTGCTGTTTCGAGATTTTCAACGGGAACACGAACTTGTTCCATGGTGTCGCGGTTTCGAATCGTGACAGCGTCATCATCTTCGACCGTTTCGAAGTCGACCGTCACACACAGCGGGGTTCCAATTTCATCCTGTCGACGGTATCGGCGACCGATTGACTGCGAGTCGTCGTACTGAGTGTTGAAGTGTGGGCGCAGTACGTCGTAAACCCTGCGGGCAGTAGGCACGAGCTTTTCGTTTCGAGAGAGAGGAAGGACCGCCACCTGGAACGGAGCAATGTCCGGGTGGAACCGGAGCACAACTCGCTGCTCTTTCCCTTCTCCTTCTTCATCGTAAGCATCAGCAAAGAACGCAAGCGCTGACCGATCGGCACCCATCGCCGGCTCTACCACGAATGGCACGTAGCGCTTTTTCTGCTGGTCGTCGAAGTACGAGAGGTCTTTCCCGCTCTTTTCGGCATGTGCTTTCAGATCGTAGTCAGTTCGGTTTGAGATAGTTTCGAGTTCGCCCCAACCCCACGGGAACTCATACTCGATGTCTGCCGAAGCTTTTGAGTAATGGGGAAGTTCGTCGGCATCGTGATGCCTTAGCAACAATTTTTCGCCTCGCAGACCGTGCTTTTTGAACCAGTCCATCGAGAAGTCCATCCAGTACTGGTGCCACTCGTCGTCGGTGCCTGGCTCGCAGAAGAATTCCATTTCCATCTGCTCGAATTCTCGAGTTCGGAAAGTGAAGTTTCCCGGAGTGATTTCATTTCGGAAAGACTTGCCAATCTGCGCGATTCCGAACGGGATTTTCTTTCGAGACGTTGTTTGCACGTTCTCGAAGTTGACGAACATTGCCTGTGCGGTTTCCGGTCGCATGTATACGACTGCCGAATCGTCTTCGACTGGTCCCATGAACGTCTTGAACATCAGGTTGAACTGTCGCGGCTCGCCGAGTTCGCCTTCACAGTTCGGGCAATCCTCAGTTTCGAGTTGGTCCTGTCGATATCGTCGGTGACAGTTTGTGCACTCGACCAGAGGGTCGGAGAAAGATTCGAGGTGACCAGATGCAACCCAGACGTCGGGGTGCATGAGGATTGACGCATCGATACCGACAACGTCATCTCGCTCGCGAACCATTGACTTCCACCAGGCGTCTTTAACGTTGCGTTTGAGTTCAACTCCAACTGGTCCGTAGTCCCACACGCTGGCGAGTCCACCGTAAATTTCGGAACTCTGAAATACAAATCCTCGTCGTTTTGCGAGCGAAACCAGCGTCT
>CAYYMP010000060.1:0-11901 GCA_964472915.1 uncultured Dehalococcoidales bacterium
AGCCCACGAGGATCAACCCACCCCAATCACCATTTCTCCCCCAGCACCCGCTAAACTTCTTCGGAACATGTTTTAGGGCTGGATCTTCAATGTTGAATTTTCCGAGAACCGCGACTCTTCTAGGTTCCTAGAATTCTGTTCGACATAAGTCACTGGCGGGGTAATGGCGACAAGCAACACCAAACGTTCGGTAGCTGAAATAGCTGAAGCTACCGGCATTCCTGAGTCGACGGTTACCCAGGCCGTCCACTCCGGTGAACTCCCAGTTACTCAAGCGGAATCTGGCCTTGCCCTCATCGAAGACACGCCTGCCCTGCGGGATTGGATCAACGATCACCGTCCCGCGAAGATCCATTCTTCACTGTCCAATTCTCCGGACGTAGGAGATGACGAACGCCTCCAGTTGTTGGCTAATCTCCCGTTTGTGGCACGACGGCTAGTCAATGCGGACTATGCGGCACTTACGGTTGGCAACAAGCGCGGCAGAATCACCGAGATGCTTGTGTCCGGCCTATCCGATAAACAAGTTGTATCGATCGGTCACCCACCTGTCGGTCGCGGAGTGCTCGGCAGTCTCGACAAATCGGATGCCCCGCTTCGATTAGGCGACATATCCAACCACGCGCGCTCCACCGGAATGCCGGAGGGGCACCCCGACATGCAGTCGATGATCGGTGTTGGAGTCTCTGTGGACGACGATAATCACCAACACAATGAGCAGATTCGACTCTATGTAACCCGTATTTCCGGGCGCGCCCCCTTCACTGCTGAAGATCAGGAAGTAATCGAGTCACTTGCAACCTTCGCTCGCCAGGCACTCGAAATCGAATATCTGCGCGAGCAAGAAACAGAGCTACGCATCCGCGCCGAGGCAGCTGAAAAAGCCAAAGCCCAGTTCATGTCTATGGTCAATCACGACCTCAAAAACCCAATCGCCGCCATGCAAGTTGCCATTGATATGGCGAAACACGACCCTGAGTATTTGAAGTCCGAATTCTTGTCCGACCTCTCATCTTCCGTTGGTAACCAGCACAACCTGGTCGAATCATTGCTCGACATGGCGAAGCTCGGCAGGACCGCCAGGAACTACGAGATGGAGGACTACTACGCCATCGATCTTGTGAATGAAGTTGTTAGACGACAACAACGAACTCCGCAGGGCACCGACCGTGAAATTCTGGTCGATGTTCCCGAGTCTCTCCCGGCGATGCGCTGCGACCCGGTAGAAATGGGCCGCGTATTAGACAACCTGATCTCGAACGGACTCAAATACTCGTCCAACGAACTCCGGGTGTCTGCAGGCATGTCGGCCGACTTGAAGTTCGTACAAATTTCGGTGGCGGACAGAGGTGAAGGCATCCCTGAAGAAGAGCGTGGACGCATCTTCGAACCTTTCGAGCGAATAAACGAAATCAACAACCAGATCGACGGGCTCGGACTCGGTTTGGCAATTTGCAAAACTATCGTCGATGCTCACTCCGGCACGATCCACTGTATCGAAAACCCAGACGGCGGCACAATCTTCCGCCTCCGACTACCCGTCTCAAGTTAGTGTGAATCCGCAGCCTGCTACGGTTCTCCCGACCTCGCCTGCACTGATCTCAACTAAAGTCCCGACCCTGCTGGAGGGACCTTCGGTGGGGTGCTTTTGGAGACGGGAGACAGCGACGCCGCGACCAAGTGACGAAAGTCACGCCCAGAGCTAACGAAGTCCTCTCCCCGCGGAACGGGGAGAGTTAGAAGCCTGTGCTGAGCTTGTCGAAGTAAGGGGGATTGTGCGCTGCCAGAGCTGAGTGACTTTGTCACGATCGCGGTTCACGAATGTCCGCCCGCAGCTAACACCCAACCCCAGTCTCCAAGTGCCATAATTAGTTGCCTGTTCTTTTACCGAATCACTAATCGGCGCAACGAATCATGGCAAAACCAAAGGTTTATATCGACGGTTCCGCAGGCACCACGGGTCTCCGCATCCAGGACCGCCTTGCTGAGAACGATCTCATCGAACTCTCCATCCTCCCCGAGGGAGCGCGCCGAGACCCTGTCGAACGTCGAGCCGCAATTGCCGACGCCGACCTGGCAATTCTTTGCCTCCCCGACGATGCAGCCGTTGAGTCTGCTGGCTGGTGCATCGAAGAAGGCACCAAAGTCGTTGATGCTTCGACCGCTCATCGTGTTGACGACGACTGGGTATTCGGCCTTCCCGAAATGGCTCCAGGGCAGCGCGAAAAAATCGCAAACTCCTCAACAGTTTCGAATCCGGGCTGCTATCCGACTGGCATGATTCTGGGAATTCGTCCGCTAGTAGAAAACAGACTCCTCGGAAAAGATGCTCCGATAAGCATCCACGCCATTTCTGGATATACCGGAGGCGGAAAAAAACTCATCGCTAAGTGGGAAGAAGAACGTCCTGATCTTTTTGATTTGCCGTTCGAGTCACCGTACGCCCTGCACACCAAGCACAAGCACGTGCCAGAAATGCACAAGTACACCGGACTCACCTACGAGCCTCAGTTCATGCCGTCCGTCGGACCGTTCCCGACCGGCATGCGCCTCGAAATCCCACTTCACAAAGCAGTACTGACAAACGGCACTTCAGCTAACGACATTTGGGACGTTCTCGATGCTCGTTACGCCGACGAACAGTTCGTGAAGATCAACTCGATAGAGGACACGCTCGCGTACGCGGATCCCGCGTTTGACCCAAGGGTTGCCAACGAAACCAACCGAGTCGACATTTCAGTTGTGCCGAATCCACTCGGTCACGTCATGCTCATCATGCAGCTCGACAACCTCGGCAAAGGCGCTTCCGGAGCGGCCGTACAAAACATGAACCTCATGCTCGGACTCCCAGAAGACAACGGCCTAACCGCGTAATTCGTCACGCCCCGACCTTGGCAGCCAACATCCTGTCGAAACTTTCAGGTGGATTGGCTCTTGTCATCCCCGGCGCAAGCACGTGCTAATCCAGCCGAAATGCCGAGGGATCAACGTTAATTCCCTCCATCGATGATTCCTCCACCTTGGTCGAAGTGGCAACAATCTAGTTCCCGACCTTGCCTGCCCTGAGCTAGCCGAATGGGTTGGAGGGACCTTCGATTGGGACAAAGTTTCCGGGGAGGACGAACTCGGAAATCCCGCAGGCTACGCCGGTTTTCAGGAAATGGGTCGTGTCACCAACGGCTGGAACAAAGGCACTAAGAAGATTCGAGTCGAAACCCAGGGGACTTCTATAAAAGTCTTCCACAACAACAAGCTTCAAATAGAAGCTATCGACGAAGACCATCAGACTTCTAGCGTTGTCGGAATCTTTTCTCGAGGCGATGGCAATGGTGAATTCAAGAAATTCACGGTTAAGCCAAACGGGTAGTCAAGAGCGCAACGGCTAAACCATGGTAAGTATTGACTTACGGTAAGCTAGCACTTACCATTTTTTCTCATGGATCAGAAAATCTTCTCGGCCCTGGCAGACCCTACTCGCAGGACTATCTTTGAATCTCTCCGCGCGGACCCGCGAACAGTTGGTGATCTCGCATCGAACATGACAGTCAGTCGTCCGGCGGTTTCTCAACACATGAAAGCTCTCGAAGACGCCGGGCTGGTAACTGTCGAGCCAAGAGGGAATCGAAGGTTCTACTCGATCAATCGGACCAGACTGGTGGAACTCAGAAAGTACCTGGATTCATTCTGGTCGGATGCTCTGTCCGCCTACGCGTCCGAAATCACCAGACGCAAAAACTCCAACTCAGAAAATGATGATGAAGGGTGACAATCAATGCTTGAACCAATCACACGCTCTGTAACCGTAGAGTGCAATCAGGAGACTGCGTTCAACGTATTCATCCATGAGCTCGGTACTTGGTGGCCCCATGCGCCGTTCACCGTCTCTGCAATGAAAGAGATCGGTGTCCGCTCAATCACCGTTGATGCACAGGTTGGCGGCAAGATCATCGAAACGGGAGAAGACGGTGAATCGTTCACGTGGGGGACGATCACTGATTACAACCCGTTCGATTCCCTGAAGATGGACTTTCACATTCCTGCGCCCGGAACCCCGAACGATGTGTTCACGTTCATCGAAATGACCTTCACCCCACTAACCGACTCATCGACGAAGGTTGATCTTCTCCAAACTAACTTCGGGGCACTCGGTGACATGGCAGAACCGTCACACCAGGGCTACGGCTTTGCCTGGACGCCAATCTTCGAACAGGCATACGCAAACGCCTGCGCCAACGCATAAGTTCCTCCTGCGCCTGCCTGCCCTGAGCCCGCCGAACGGATCGAATGGTCAAGTCACGACCGGTACCACAACGCGTCCCGACCGAAGCACAGAGTTGCCGATAATCACGTCTCACGCTACCGTTTCTCCATGCCTCCACCGTTCAAGTACATCCTCTTCGACCTCGACAACACACTCATCAACCGGATCGCTGGCGTTCGGCACCTCGGAAAAACTCTCTACGAATCCGACGTAGTCGACCAGTCAAAGCTCTCCATCGCTGAAGCTATCGAAATATTCGAACGACTCGATGCAGACGGCTATCAGCCCGACAAGCTGAAACTCTTCACTGATCTCGCCAGCGAATGGGGTCCAATGAAGCGGTCACCCGAAGAACTCGTCGACTGGTACCAACCTGCGCCACGTGACTGGTTCGAGCCCGATCCTGTTGTCACAAAATTCCTGAATTATCTGAACGACAAGAACGTGGCATGGGGCATCGTCACGAACGGTGACGCAGTCCAAACCGACAAGGCACGGCTATGCAAGGTCGATCAGGGAGTCAAGTGCATCATCGTGTCGCAGGTTTTTGGCGCTTCGAAGCCCGATCCATCGATCTTTCACGAAGCTCTAAAACATCTCGGGAATCCCGATCCCAAAGACGTCCTCTTCGTTGGTGACAACCCAACAGCCGACGTCGTCGGCGCAGCAAACGTCGGCATGCAAACAGCGTGGATAATCAGAAATCGCGATTGGCCCACTGATCTCCCCAAACCAAACTACTCGTTCGACTCAGTGACGGAAGTAAGAGGTCTAGTTGGCTGACAACGAACGCATCGGCAAAGTCGCGATCTTCGCCGACATGGTTCTCCCTATTTGACACTAACAATCACGCCCAAACCAACCACATGATCTCAAAAACCTGCCCATTATGTCTCGACCAGTCCTCAGACCAGGTCGCTCACCGGGGACGTTACAACTTCATTATGCGCACGAACGATCCTGTGCTCGTCGGAAGCCTCATGATCTTGCCAATCGAACATAGAGAAACCGTATTCGACCTGACTCAGGAAGAGTGGGATGAAGCCCAGGAGCTCCTGGCGAGAGCCAAAGAACTGATCGACGCTGACGTTTCACCAGATGGCTACAGCGTCGGATGGAATGTAGGTGAAGCAGGCGGACAAACCATCCCGCACGTCCACCTTCATGTGATTCCGCGCCACGCCGATGAACCGCTGGCGGGCAAGGGGATACGGGCACACATCAAGCAACCCACAAACCGCCGACCGAGTTAGCAACGCGTCCCGACCGAAGTGGAGGGATCTCAGGTTTAGTCGCCACGCAATCCGGTGGTTCTAGAAGCCGTTGATCCTTCGAGCACCTCAGGATGACAAAAATACGCGCCTTCCTAGTGCCGCGCCTCGTCTCCATACACAGCCTGCAGTCGATCTAACTCAGCAAGCATTTCTGCCTGAACGCCAGCAAACTCAGGATTCCCGTAAACGTTGTTCAGCTCCTGCGGATCAGCTTCGAGATCGTAAAGCTCCCACTCAGCGTCAAGCACGAGGTCAGGATTCCCGGTGTCCTCAGGCGTCACACCGTAGTAGTAAATCAGCTTGTACCGCTCGTTCCTAACGCCGTAGTGCGGAATGATCCGGTGACCAATCGTGTGCATCCAGTAGCGGTAGTACAAACTCGTCCGCCACTCGCTCGGAGTCGAACCCTCAAGCACTCCCCGACCCGATTCGCCCTGAACTTCGTCGGGCACATCTACGCCCGCGTAGTCCATGAACGTTGGTGCAAAGTCGATGTTCAGCAGCATGTCGTCGTTCACTGAACCCGCTTCGATCTGACCCGGATAACGAGCAATGAACGGCATTCGCAGCGACTCTTCGTACATGAACCGCTTGTCGTGCCAGCCATGGTCGCCCAGGAACATTCCCTGGTCCGATGTGTAAACGACCAGCGTATTCTCAGCTAAACCGTGCTCGTCGAGGTAGTCGAGCAACGTTCCGACACTGTCATCTACCGCTTGTACGGTTCGGGTGTAGTCGGTGATGTACCGCTGGTACGCCCACTTCCGTTTCTCTTCTCGGTTCGTCACCCACTCCGGCGGGTCGAACTTCAAGTTCGCCTTGCGCGTGTCCTCAATTTGGAGCGACGAAATCTTCACGGCGGTCGACCGTGTTTCGTACTTGTCCATCAGCGTTTCAGGCTCAGGGAACTCGCCTTCCACTCCCAGATCCTGGTGAGGTTCAGCTGCCAACCACGGAGAGTGCGGAGCCTTGTGATGAACCATCAGGAAGAATGGATTTTCTGAGTCTCGGGAATCGAGCCAGTCAACGGCTTTCTCAGTAATGATGTAGGTGCAGTAACCCTCGTACTGAACTTCTGCACCGTTCTCGAAAAATTTTGGGTCCCAGTAGTCACCTTGGTCAGGCAGCACGTTCCAGTAGTCGAATCCCTGGGGATGACTCGCATCGTCGTTCCCGAGGTGCCACTTGCCGACAATCGCTGTGTCGTAGCCCGCGGCTTTAAGAAGTTTTTGGGATTGCACTGGACGTGACGCATCGATCTTGTCATCGAGAGTTTTGACCTCGTTAACGTGGGAGTACTGACCCGTGAGGATGGTCGCTCGACTCGGTGTACATAGAGCGTTCGTGCAAAAGGTGTTTTCTAACCTTACACCTTCAGCTGCCAACCGATCAATATTCGGGGTCTGGTTCACCACGCTTCCATAAGCCGAAATCGCGTGCGCCGCGTGGTCATCCGACATGATGTACAAAATATTCGGCCGCTCGCTCATTTATCCCTCGCTAACGTTTCGATTCAACTACGCCAGCGAGTATACCCACACACTCTTCATCCTGAGCCTGTCGAAGGGTCAACGTCCTCCAGCACTCAGTGATATAACTCCACAAACTCGACCTCTGACATAAATCCCACGCCATGACCATCACCATCACAACTCCCACAGCTCCACCGAAATGGGCACTCCTCGAACGACAACTCCTCGCCGCTCAAACGGCAGCGTGCGAGCGCATCTTCGAAAAATACTTCGACGAACGCGGCTACCTCATGTGCATGCCACGATGGGGAGGCAACGATGGATCCGACGACGCCATAGAAAACCTCGCTGGCTGGCCAGTGCTTCACGCCCTAGGTGCGCCCGACTCTATTCTCGAAAAGTACAAGCTCGGTTGGGAAGGACACATTCTCCAGTACACCGAAGCCAAGACCGTCGATGTCGAGCTCGCTCGCGAAGGCATGCTGCGAAAAGAATTTCCGGTGAGCCTTGACTGGTTCCACCACGGCGAGAGCATGAGCGTGTTCAACCTTCAGGGTCTCTCCGATCCTGAGGACGACGCGTTCCTGAGGCGAGTTCGACGCTACGCCGGTTTGTACATGGACGAGGATCCGCTGGCGAAAAACTATGACCCCGAACACAAGATCATTCGCAGCTTGTTCAATGGCAGTGGTGGACCTTTGCTCAGAAAAGCGACCGCGCTCGAATGGGCTGGCGATCCGTTCGACGTCGAGCGCTTCGATGCGGTCCACGGCGAGCGAAACTTCGAGGAAATGCTCGCTCATTTCGAGGAGTACACCGATGTTGTGGGTGATCATCCGCTGAACCTTGCCGCAACAACGCTCGCCCTTAATGCCTACATGGCGACAGGTGACCAGAAGTACAAAGAATGGTTGCTAGAATATGTCGATGCATGGTCGGACCGCGCCGCCCAGAACAACGGAATCGTGCCGAGTAACATCGGACTCGACGGAACGATCGGTGGTGAAGCCGATGGCAAGTGGTACGGCGGTTGTTATGGATGGGGCTTCACGGTCACGGTTCCACAAACCGGTGAAAAGGCGCACCGAAACTCGATCGCCCGCGGCATCGCCGGATTCGGCAACGCACTGCTGATGACCGGCAACCAGGATTACATCGATGTTTGGCGGACGATGATCAACGAGGTGAATTCCAACGCGAGAACCGATGCAGGTACAAACACATACCCGCACGGATTCGGCGACGACGGGTGGTACAACTACACCGAAACTCCGTTCAACGATGGAGCGATCGACGTCTACTACTGGTCGATGGACAAGTCCGACCTGAAGTACGTATCGCAGTCCGACTGGGTGGATTTCCTGAACGGGTCGAAACAAAAATTCCCGGAGCAGGCGATGACCGACGAGTTCGAGTCGATTCGCCTGAAACTCAAGGGAGTCGAGGAAGACCCCAGCACACCCGACACTCGTCTGTCCGACAACACGTTGCAGTTCAACACAGCAAACACTTCGTGCCTGACACAGCTAATGATGGGAGCGCTAACCCCTCGATACGGCGAACCGCTCCACGCCCGGGTCCGTTACTTCGATCCCGAAAACCAGCGAGCTGGTATTCCCGAGGATGTCGCCGCGCTTGTCGAAGAAATGACCGACGACTCAACCCGACTTTCGCTTGTAAATCTCGACCCCGTTCACTCGAAGAAGGTCATAGTTCAGGCAGGAGCCTACGCAGAGCATCAGGTCACATCAGTCGAATGTGAAGGATCGACCACCCAAGTCAACCAACCGCACTTCACCGTAACCCTCCAACCCGGCACCGGAACCACTGTGACCATCAACCACAACCGCTACGCCAATCAACCAACACTAACCCACCCCTGGAACCGGGATTAAATAACGGCGCGTTAGTACCTCGAAACTTGAAAATACGTTCGGCAGCATACGTGGCGGGATCCTTACGGAAACCTGGGATGTGTTTTTTGGAGTCGTTAATGCGACTGGGAATGGTTTGGCAACTGCGATTTGGTTACGCAGTCGTGGGAAGGACTTCTTGAGTCGTTGAGGGATGGTGTCAGTGCACCACCCTGGGATTGCATCTGGATACGTAACTGTGATCGGGTCCAGTGCGTTTTGGGGCAACTTCGTTGCGCGGGAAGCTGCTGCCGAACGATGCACACAAACGGTGATCAATATTTGTACGCATCAAATAGGGGTTGTCCCTATATCTATAGTTTCTGACGAGAAGTCGATTTCGGTCAATGGGTGGATGGCACACTCGCGCCCCGACCGCAGTGGAGGGATCACTACGACCAAATTGCTGACCAAAACTGCCAACTAATCTGGCGTATCCGACACTGCTCTACTTGAACGTCTGCTCTTTCAGGAGCTTGCCCGCCTCGTCGTAAGTCTTCCAGGCTCCTTTCTTCTTACCGTGCTCGAACCGACCTTCGTCCCAGAGTTGACCAGCGGTGTGGTATCGCTTCCATTCACCGTGCTTCTGCTCTTCGTCGTCGAAGCCACCCATTCCACGAGGTTCGCCATTCTTGTAGAACCATTCCCACCGACCAGCAATCTTCCCGTCCTAGTAGATGCCGGATGATTGCAGCTGGCCGTTATTTAGAAAGTACTTCCACTCTCCAGACTTTTTTCCGTTGTCGAATTCACCCTGGCAGGACACTTGACCGTTATTGAAGAACAGCTCAAAGGGGCCGTGCTTAGGATTACCGTCTTCGTCGATTCCTGGGATGTCTTTCACTGAATCACGCTCCCGCTTGTTTCAGATGTTAACTGCTGCTGCGCTGCGTCAAAAGAAATTCTCGTAGTCGAGCGCATAGAACCATTTAGCACTTTCCGCGTGTTGTAACTCTACACGGCTTACGACCCACCGGACTCTTGGCTTACCCATCCTTCAAAGTGGAGTTAATTAACTCCGGTGTTAAGGGCAGCACTACAACATCAGCGAGCCAGTGGGTGATGAATGCGGCTACCAATCCGTATTCCCAGAAAAGCCAACCTGCTGCAATTCCGACTACCCCGTTCAGAACCTAAAGTTCGAGCCAGGTGCAATCCAAGAAATTCCCGGAATCTATCGGGGTGTACCATCGAGCTTTCGCAGCCGTAGAGGAACAATCTGAATGCCAACGCCTGTCAAGATCACTAAAATCGAAGTCGAATCATTTGCCTACGCACTCCAGGGACTGACCCAACGACTAGGCGGTCACCGTGGCGGACTTTACGATCCAGACAGCACTTACACACGAGAGTATTCGGCAGTCAGGGTTCACGCCGACAACGGCGTAATCGGAGAGTACGCAGGGCTATTCGTTAGCGCCAGCTCGGTCGCTGAGTACGCAAAATCGTACATCGGAACCAACGCCCTCGATCGGGACTTTCACTACCAGCGCGGGAAATCTCCGGGCACCAACAGTCAAATGGCTGCCCTGGACCTCGCACTGTGGGATCTCGCTGGCAAAGCGGCCGATGCGCCAGTGCACGGATTGCTCGGCACCTACCGTCGGAAGATACCTGCGTACGCCAGCACCATTGATGGAGCAATGAAAGGTCCGCTGTCGACTCCTGAGAGTTACGGCGACTTTGCCATTCAGTGCAAGGAAATCGGTTACAAGGGATTCAAGATTCACCCGTATCCATGGTCCGATACGCGGGACCACATCAACACTGTCTTGGCGGTCGGTGAGTCCGTCGGTGGTGATCTCGACATGATGCTCGATTCGTACTGCCTTTACGAGACTTATGCCGATGCCCTGAAAGTGGGTAGGGCTTGCGACGAAGCAGGTTTCTACTGGTACGAAGATCCGTATTCAGACGGAGGTGTGACGAACTTCAGTCACAAGCGACTTCGCGAGCAGCTCAAAACGATGCTTCTCCAGGGCGAAAAGCTTGGCACGATTGAGCAGCGATTGGACATGGTCATCCAGGGCGCCTCGGACATGACGCGCGCCGATGTTGGAGTGCAGGGACTGACGGGATCGATCAAACTCGCCCACGCTTCCGAAGCACTGGGAGTCGACTGCGAACCACACTGGACAGGACCAGCGCAGTTGCACCTTTTGGCGGCAACGAAAAACGCTAATTACTACGAAATGTCGTGGGTACACCCGACCTTGCCGGGATTCAGTCCTCCGATTCACAAGAACATGAGTATCGACTCACTGCACGACATAGACAGCGACGGCATGCTCGAAGTCTCAGATGAACCTGGCTTCGGAGTCGAGTACGACTGGGACTACATCTCGCGCCACAGCACCGGAAAAGTCACGATCGATTAGCGGCACCTGTTCTTTTTGTCATTCCGGTTAATCTGAGCGCCCGCAGCCAACGAAACTTCCCGACCTTGCTGGAGGGATCTTCGGAAGGGTGCTGGTGGGCGGAAACGATATCCTTCGAGAACCTCAGGATGACGTAACATTTGCCACCTCCGCGACCATAATCCCATTTCCGAATCATCGGATGTGGTGTTTCGATCGAAAGCTCGACCGGAACTAACGGTCCTCTCCCAGCGGAACGAGGAGAGTTAGAGAGGGGGATTAATGCGACGCGTGACCCAGGGACGTATGTCCGCCCGGAGCCAACGGTTCTCCCTCCCGAACTGGGAGGGAGCTAGAGGGTGGGAGACTGCGATTGCGCGACCAATTGACGCAGTCACGCCCGAAGCTAACGACTTAAACAAAAAGACCCGCTTGATTACGTTTACCGCGATCGTGACATAGTCACTCAGCTCGGGCAGCGCATTTCACCTACCCTCTGACTCCCTTCCATCAAGGAAGGGAGGGCTTTAAACGAAAAACACCCCATCGTTTGATGAGGTGTTTGCTTCAAATAATCCCCTGGCAGTGACCTATTTTCCCACACCCTCGCAGGTGCAGTATCGT
>CAYYMP010000061.1:0-11570 GCA_964472915.1 uncultured Dehalococcoidales bacterium
CTTGGCGGTCTGAATATGGACTTGATCGTCGAGACTCCGAAATTGGCTGGTCCAGGGGAGACTCTGGAAGGCACTCGTTTTTACACGACTCCCGGCGGCAAAGGAGGCAACCAGGCAGTTGGTGCTGCGAGACTCGCTGAATCAGCAGGAACGGTGAAGATGGTCTCTCGTGTTGGCGACGACAGTTTCGGCACAGAGATGATCGGCTTTCTCGAAAACGAAGGTATCGACACGTCATTCACTCGAATAACTCCAAATATCGCTTCTGGAATAGCGGCGATCTTCATTCTTCCTGACGGCGAAAATACGGTGAACCCCGTCTACGGGGCGAACGCACTTTGTAACGAACAACAGGTTTCGGATATTGGGTCGATCATTGACGGTGCTGGAGTGCTCCTTTGCCAACAGGAAGTACCTTTGGACACGACTCGCAGTGCAATGAAAATTGCCAGGGAAGCTGGTGTCCCGGTTGTTCTGGACCCTGCTCCATTCCGGGATGTGCCCAATGGTTTCTATTCGGACGTTTCAGTACTTACCCCAAACCAAGGTGAAGCGTCTTTGATGTCATCGATTGAAGTTGTGGACACACTTTCAGCCGAAAAAGCTGCGAGGGTGATAAGAAAGACAGGAATTGACACAGTCATCGTGACTCTCGGTGGAGAGGGTGCCTGGGTCGAATCCGAGGGTGTATCCGAGTATCTCCCGCCTCACAAGGTTGATGTCGTGGCATCTGTGGCAGCTGGAGACGCGTTCAACGGCGGACTAGGGGTTGGGCTTGCCTCTGGGATGCATCTGATGGATGCAGCCCGTCTTGGGATGGCTTCAGGGGCGTTATCCACGACAAAGGACGGTGCGCAGGACTCCATGCCGACCCGAGCTGAAGTCGACGCCTTGCTTGGGATATAGCCGCGATAAGCGGCTTTCCCGGCTAAATTACTGGTGGCTCGCCCGAAATCTCATCGATCGTTGAAATTTCGTCGGCTTCCATCAGTTTGATCAAGCGCTTGTTGATCCGGGCGGGTAGACCAGGTCCTTCGTAAATGAAGGATGTGTACAGCTGGACTGCGGAAGCACCGAGTGCGATCAAACGCCAAACGTGCTCGGCTGTCGAAACACCACCACAGGCGATTATTTTCGCCTCACCTTGGACCCTTGCCTGAACGTCAGCGATCATCAGTTCGGTGTGTTCGAACAGCGGAGCCCCGCTTAGACCTCCACGCCCGACAGCAAGCTGATTCGACTCGATCGGGTGGGTATTTGCGACGACAAGGCCGTCTACCCCAGCATCGACAGCTGTTTCACCGAGTGTAAGTATTTCTCTTCGACTGTCGTCATCCCGTGGCCATGGCGGTAGCTTCACGAACAGAGGGACCTTCTTCTTATCGACGAGATCCTCCAGCAGAGCCCGCAATCTACCGGTCTCGTGGAATACCCTGAGACCGGCAGTGTTGGGACTGGATATGTTGAGTTCGATGCCCGCAGCGAGATCTTGAGAGCGCACCAGGCACTCGACGATCTCATCTTCGATAGTCCCTGCAATGCTCAGCATGATGCGTGATCGCTTCTTCTGTGCTTTCGATAGGCGTTTCAACGCGGGTTCAAGTCCGGCTCCGGGAAATCCCATCGAGTTCATGACAGCCTTGCGGTCTGGAACGCGGATCATTCGAGGTTTTGGATTTCCTGGTCTCGCAGACAACGTAACCGTTCCACCTGTGGCAAATCCGAAACCAAGTGACAGGACAGGACGGAGAACTTTGCAGTCTTTATCGAATCCAGCGGCGAGACCCAATGGGCTTGGTAGAGCTAAACCCGCCAGGTCAGTTTGAAGTTTCGGGTTTCCGATCCCGTTACCCAAATTGAATGCTGACCACGCGATAGGAGTCGACAGCACCGTTTCCGTCAGTTTGTGTGCACCTTCAGGTGGAAGACGGAAAATAAATGGTCGGAATATTGAGCTGTAGATACTCGTGGTTTTTGTCCTCGGCTAAACCATGAACACCCGTAAATCGAGTGTTCAGTTTGGTTGATTTGCCTAATCCAGCCGTAAGATGTTAATCGCTCCCTGTCAGATTCACGACAGTCGTACGAGCTAAGTTGGACAGATAGATGGCCCTCGAATTTCACATAGGTGATCCGCAAGACCCGAAAGGGCACGCTCTGATCTATTTCCAGGACGGTCAGGATCCTGACAAGGTAGGCGCATCCTACGTAGTGATGCTGCCGGTATCTGTCGACATTGGCAAGTACGTACCACCATTCCTCGCCGGCCAGGTTGAACAACTGGGTTCAGGCGATATGTCGTCATTTGCTTTTCCACCTGCTCCAGAGCTTGTCCCGTCGGAAAAATGGGTAAAAGAGACTGCCGAACACAGGCAAGATGATTTGATCTTCGGGGGGGTAGTGAATTTGTCCGATGTCACAGCGCTTATGGCAACGGTCGCCGATATTGCTGGTGAGTACGGAGATCTCTACGAGCGATCATCCGAAAGTACGATAGCTAGCTCGGAATCTGTAAATGCAGTTGAAGAGCCACCTGCACAGTTGGAAGACGTTAACGACGTCATGTATGGCTTGATGTCTGAAGCCGATCTACTCACAGAACTGACAACTCTGCTCGGCCGCCTGCAATACGCGTCGAGTGGGGGAGACCAGGCGGCTGCTATAGAAGCAGAATCGAAAATACGGGCGATATCCAAACACGTTCCTGAGAATCGACAAATCGGACAACTGCTCGAAACTGCATTGGAAAACACCGAGAACTCAGCTCGTAAATCTCAGCTTTATCTAGAACGCGCTTTCGCTATGTATCGGGAGGATTACACCCGAGTCCACGCGCTAGAGGAAGAGATTTCTGGGCTCTAGAGGGCTGTTTAGCCTAATGCTGTCTTCAGCTGATCCACGGTGATATTCCCACCACTGGCGACCAGCACGACTCGTTTGCCCTTAAGTTGATCCTTCAATTTGATTGCAGCTGCCAACGATGCTGCACCTGCGTGTTCAACCAACGTTCGCGTTGTTTCGACATAGATCCTGATCGCATTGAGAATCTCAGAGTCATCTACGAGTTCAAACTGCGGTAGGCGTTCCCGAAGAATGGATATTGGAAGCTCGTACGCCCCTTCGGTCGCGAGGCCCTCAGCAATCGTGTTCATCTTGATTGTTGAAAACTCACCAGACTTCCAGGCGTGGTGGGCTGCTGGCGCGCCAGCAGATTGAACTCCTATCATGTGCGTTTCGGGTGAAACTTCGTTCATCACGATGCAAGCACCACAAGCCCCAGACCCTGCGCCAACAGGAGCGATCATCACGTCAATGTCTTTCAGGTCCTCGTGCACTTCAAGTGTGTACGTTCCTACTCCGGCAATCAGGTCTGGCTCATTCGCCGCATGAATGAATCGGTATCCACGCTCTTCGGCGAGCGATTCAGCTAGTTCTTTTGCCCGCTCGAACACGTCTCCATGAAATAGCAGTTCCGCCCCAAGAGCCTTGATCGACGCAGCTTTTGCGGGATTTGCACCTTCTGGTAGCACCATCGTGCACTTGGCACCAAATAGCCGTGCAGCGTAAGCAATCGATTGACCGTGATTGCCTGACGATGCTGATACATATCCGCGAGCACGTTCGTCGTCGGTTGCTTTCGAGATGAGATTTATTCCCCCTCGAACCTTGAATGCTCCGAGCAACTGGAAATTCTCGTGTTTGACCCATACGTCAGCTTCCAACAGCTCGGAAAGGGCAGGGTAGAACCGAATCGGAGTCCTGTGGACCTTTCCTTCAATTGCCTTGGCTGCGGACTGGACATCGGAAAACGTTGGTGGAATGAGATTCATGTTGAAAAAGGTCAAGTGATTTCAAATTGGAACCTAAATATAAACACGGTTCGAGTTTACGCACCTCTTCCACCGATGTTTTGACACCGTTTCTTATACCAGAGGAGTAACCTTCTCCAGCGATCCTCCGAAGATTTCTGGAGGATCGTTACGTTCCATGGCATCTAACGACAAGACCGAACACGAAACACCGACTATGCCTCCGAAAGGTGATCCGCCTTTTGGAGCGTTAGGTCGTGCATTCGTCCACACATTTGAAACCGTAATTCGAAGCCGCGATTTCAGGATGCTGTGGATAGGTATGGTCCTCGCTATGGGCGGGTTCCAGATGCAAATGGTTGTGCGGGGAATCCTCGTTTACGACATCACCGGGAATGCGGCTTTGACAGGCTTGGTAGGTGTTGGTTTTGCACCGAGCCTGTTCTTTGTCTCGCTGTATGGAGGCGTCCTTGGGGATCGTGTTGAGAGAAGATTGCTTATACAGATCTCTCAAGGGATGAACGGGTTATTTGCTGGCATAGTTGCCATTCTCCTGTTCACTGATGTTCTTGTCTGGTGGCATTTGTTCTGCGTGTCAGTTGCCCAGGGCGCGATGTTTGCGCTGCAAATGCCAGCTCGCCAGGCTGCAATCCCTTCGCTCGTAAACAAAGATCAATTGCCAAATGCTTTCGCTCTGAACGCCATGGCAATGAGCATCATGACCTTGGTTGCTCCAGCAATCGGTGGAGTGCTGTACGAGCTCATAGATCCCAAAAATGTCTACATCATCGTCAGTATCGTGATGATGAGCGCTGTGTTGTTCACCGGCATGGTTCCGAAAATGTACCCGAAGGTTTCTGCTAACAAGCCAAGCATGGTCGACAGCGTGATTGCCGGGTTCAAGTACATCGGGCGCAACAAGATCGTTTTAAACCTGATGATCTATAGCGTGGTTGTTGCGTTGCTTTCAATGCCGTTCAGGATGCTCGTCCAGGTATACGCCAAGGACGTTTACGGATCTGAACCGTCTGAGGTAGGGATGTTGCTTACTGCGCTCGGATTGGGTGGTCTGGTTGGGACCGTTTCTATCGCTAATTTGCGAAAAGGCCACAAACGCGGCTGGATCGTTCTTGGTGGAGCATTTGTTGCCGGTCTATCCCTTGGGTTGATAGTTGGAGTTCCCTACTACTACGCGGGTGTAATCGGGATGGTCGGTATGGGTCTAGCCGAACAAGCGCGTTGGGCGCTTGGTCAGAGCTTAATGATGGAGAATTCCGACGACGAGTACCGTTCCCGCGTCATGAGCGTTCTCATGATGACGTTCGGTTTGATGCCCGTTGGGCTGTTACCGCTCGGATTTGCGATTGAAGAATTTGGTGCCAGACCTGCGGTCGGGGTGACAGCGGTATTGCTACTCCTTTTTGCGACATCGTCGATTTTCATAATGCCGAAGCTTCGACGACTGTCTTAGTCTCACTTTTCAATCCCTCAATTATTTTCGGGTGTAAGCTTTGAGCCTCCTTTGGCAAACACTCCCGAAATAAAGAGCGATTCTCCTTCGCGACAGTCTCCAAACCGACGACGCAATCCCACGTTTGCATCTCGAACTTTTTCCTCGCTGGGCGTGGCCGAATTCCGATATTTGTGGTTGAGCATGCTGCTGCTGATGGCAGCTCTCAATGTTCAAATGTTGGCGCGTGGGTATCTCGCCTGGGAACTGACGCATTCACCAATTGCTGTTGTGGCAGTCGGAGCAGGATTTGCTCCACCGGTTCTCTTGTTATCGCTTTACGGTGGTGCGGTCGCCGATCGATATTCCCGCAAGAAGATCATTCAGCTAGGCCAGTTTGGAATGTTGGTGATCGCATTATTCATCGCTGTGTCTATTTCTACCGACTCCATCACGATTTATCACCTGATAGGTGGTTCGGTGAGTCAGGGGACAATTTGGGCGTTCTTGATGCCGGCTCGACAAGCTATCGTGTCTCAGCTTGTTGATGATGAGCACCTGACCAATGCAATTGCATTGAACGCTTCCGGTATGTCCCTAATGACACTTGCCGCCCCGGGTATTGGGGGTCTTATTTACGGATTTGGCGGTGCCGCTGCAGCTTATTACGTAATCGGTGCTCTCACTTTCACTGCCATGATCATCATGGGATTTGTACCATCTGTCGCACCTGTCGCCAACAAAGCCCGCAGGATGTGGCGAGACATCCTCGAAGGTGTTGCATACACAAGACACAATCGGACCGTGTTGTGGTTGTTGATCGTCGCTTTGAGTACGGCACTTCTGGCAATGCCATTCCGAACCCTGATGCCGGTTCAAATTGAAGAAGTGTTCAAGATGGAGGTTGAGGCACTAGGACTATTGATGAGCATGATCGGGGTTGGTGCCCTCGTTGGTTCACTTGTTATCGCCAGTCTCTCGAAGAACAATCACCGCGGTTGGGTGCTTCTGATCACGAGTATGTTGTCTGGTGGTGCGATCATCCTGGCAGGATTGACCACGTCGTACGCGTTTGCAGTAGTGATCATGTTGATCCTCGGTCTTGGCGACTCTGGACGGCGGGCACTTAACTCTTCACTGATCATGGAACAAACCGAAGAGGAGTATCGCGGCAGGGTGATGGGCGTCTACATGATGAATTTTGGTCTCATTCCACTTGGAGCCATCCCTCTTGGGTTCATCGCATCTAGCTTCGATGTGAGAATTGCGTTCGTCACCGCGGGAGTACTTCTTTTCGCTGCAGCTATCGGATACACCGTTCTGACTGACAAGGTACGGAATCTGTAAGTGGCAGCCAGTCACGCGGTTCGTTAGGGCGCTTGCCAGTTAGAATTTCAGTCCACGAACATGCTCAGGAAACCCGCCACCTTATGCCAATAAAGGTTCTCAGTGACGATCTCGCTTCTCGCATTGCTGCTGGAGAAGTTGTCGAACGACCGGCGTCAGTCGTAAAGGAATTGATCGAGAACTCCATCGATGCTGCCAGTACCCGCATCGTGGTTGAGCTCGCCGAAGGTGGCGCGAAATCGATAACTGTGACCGACAACGGACACGGTATTCCAGCGGTTGAACTACCTTTTGCGTTTGAAAGATTCGCCACATCGAAGATCGACGAAAATTCAGACTTAATTGCCATTGGTACCCTCGGATTCCGAGGTGAAGCTCTTCCGTCGATAGCTTCGGTATCGCGAGTAACAGCTGTTTCGCGCTCCGAGACGTCTGATGCCGGCGCACGTTTGGTGATCGATTTCGGGGAAAAACACTCCCCTGAGAAGACAGGCGCGCCTGTCGGCACGCGAATCCAAGTTGATGGACTGTTTCAAAACGTGCCAGCGCGTCTCAAGTTCATGGGTGCACCGGGTAGAGAAGTATCGAGGGTGCAATCGATGCTAGGTTCCCTCGCACTCGTGTACCCGAACATTTCTTTCACTTTAATTTCTGATTCTCGTGAAAGGTTGAAGACGTCTGGAACTGGAAAACTCGAGGACGCCGTTCGCGCTGTCTATGGCTCAAAGATCGCCGACCAAATGCTTCCACTCGAGCCGGAAGAGCAGTCAGCGTTCTCAGTAGATGGTCTGATCAGCTCACCTTCGATAAATCGATCCAATCGCAACTACATCACTCTTGCAGTAAACGGTCGAACTATTCAGTCTCGACGTCTTACATACGCAGTCGAACAGGCCTACCACGGATTTTTGCCCGAACGACGATTTCCTATCGCGGTCGTTCGGATCCAAACACCGCTCTCCGATGTTGATGCCAACGTGCACCCGGCAAAGTCCGAAGTCCGATTCCTGCGGGAAGACCTCGTGTACGCGTTGGTCCAACGATCGATACGAGGGTTACTAAATGTTTCGGCACCCGTTCATGAACTTGGTAGCGGTCGGACTAGCGGCGTCGGGCTTCTCAGACCCGTTGGTGGTGCAATGTCAGGTACAGGCGAAGTTACCAGGTTCGTGACAACACCGGGATCAGTCAGCACTTGGCCGACTCCTCAAGATTCTATTCAGCGTGGAATGGAGCATGAAGACAAGCCGGCGACGCAATCGGACAACGGGCCTGAACCGAGTGCTGTTGGTGGCACCCCTCGAGAAACGTTACCTGTGTTGCGTGTCGTCGGACAGGCGCGCGAGACATACATCGTTTGCGAAGGTCCAGAGGGAATTTATCTCGTCGATCAGCACGCAGCTCACGAGCGAGTTACCTACGACCGATTGCAGGATGCTTTCTCGAACCAGTCCACTGAGTCACAGGCGTTGCTAGAACCCGCCGTCGTTGATTTGGCGCCGGGAATGTTGTGCATTGTGCAAGAGCATCTGGAAGACCTGGACAAAGTTGGATGGGACGCCGAGACATTCGGAGCCAACTCGATCGTGATCCGGTCAGTACCAGGTGCGCTGTCATCTCGTGCAAGCAGCGATGGGGCTGGTCAGGTATTCATCAACGTGCTGGACGAACTAGTACAGGGTGGTACGGGCCAATCATGGGTTGATCGAATGCTCGCTACCGTGGCCTGTCACTCTTCCGTTAGGGCAGGGCAAATACTTCCGATCGAAGACTCTAAAAGTCTGCTCAGGCAGCTCGAGAAAACGACCCATCCGAATACATGCCCTCACGGTCGTCCAACTCTCATCCAACTCAGCATCAACGACTTGGAGCGCGAGTTCAAACGCCGCTAACTGTTTTACAGGAGCGGTTTGCCCGGGAATTTGTGAGTGAACTTGTAAACAGTGCTTTGTGCCGTGCCGCACACGTAGACCGTTTTCATGTCATCGCCACCAAAAGCTAGGTTTGCGGGTGTCCAGGTCGGTAGGTGGTACAAATCGATCAGCTCGCCTCCAGATGAAATGTACGCAATCGCTTTGATCCCAGGCAGCGTTTGGAGAATATTTCCCTCTGAATCGATCGCCATTCCGTCAGGACTGCCCGGATCACGGAATCTTCTGATCAGGCTTTGGTCAAGCAGAGCCCCCGAATCGTCGAAAATAAACGAGACCAATCTTTGAGCGCGGCTTTCCGAGACATAAACCGTATTCTCGGACGCAAGCGCAATACCGTTGGGGTAGGCGAGGTCGTTCGCAAATGCGGATACAGTCCCTGATGGATTTACCCTGTAAACCGGGCTGATCGCAGGATCAGGAGCAGGTCGACGTACCGGGTCCGTGAACAACAAATCTCCGTTTGGTAGGAAACATAGATCGTTAGGACCTCCAAAACTGGTGCCGTCGAACTCGTCGATAAACACGTCGACCGATCCTGAGCGAGAGACGTGCAAGATGCTTTTTAGTCCAGCATCGGCAACATACATTTCACCCGACGAGTCGAACGCAATTCCGTTGGGTCGACCACCTGTATCAGCCACTGTCTCCGTTTGGCCTTGAGGCGTAATCCGTAAGACTTTTGCGTCGTCGGCACTCACCAGATACAGCAGCCCATCGGGTCCGATCGCGGGACCTTCCGGGGTTGGAATATCCGAAACAAAGATCGAAAAATCGTCTGGGTAATGTGTGAGGTCTTGTTCCATCTCGAAAAGAACGATATTCGTGACCCTAAATTAGTTCAAGCGCGAGAAACGCTATACAGACGAAAGTGTTGTGGAATTGTCGGGCTGAAAATAGAATTGTTTGCACCAACCGACTGGTCGGTCGGTTTGGTCAGTAATCCTGCAAGGCGATCAACCCTGTCTACGGCATCAAGCGACCAAAGAGAAAAGACACGAGAGCGTATTCTCGAAGCGGCGGAAGCTGTATTTGCCGATCGTGGGTACCACGATGCATTAGTAGATGAAATTGGTGACAGGATTTCACTCTCCAAGGGCGGTCTCTATTTTCATTTCCCTAGCAAGGAAGATCTTTTCTTTTCGGTAATCGATCGGCTCGCGAACAAGCTTGTCTCAAAAGCAGAAAAAGCAGCCGGTAGCCAGGATTCCTCGCTAGACGCAGCCTCAGCAGCTTTACGAGAAGTTCTGTTTGCTCTCTCTCGACAAAAAAGACTAGCGAGGATCCTGATGACGCAGGGCTACTCGATGGGAAACTCGTTCGCAAAAAAGCGAACAGAGGTTTTCGACCGGTTTGCCGATGTTATTCAGGTTCATCTGGATAGCGCTGTTTCCGAAGGAACGATTGCCGAAGTTGATACTCGCCTCGCCGCCAGGGCGTGGCTTGGTGCAATGAATGAGATCGTTGTCCACTGGCTGTACTCAAACGGATCCTCGCCACGGGAATGTGCTGACGCTCTGAATACCTTGTTGCTAAGGTCGGTTGGTGCCGTCTCAACAAACGAACCGGACGGTAGAGTATGAGCACAGGGACCAGCACTCACGACCTGGGATTCGTGCAACGTATCGCGGTATTTCTTGAAGCAATTAAATTCGAACACTCGGTGTTCGCACTCCCTTTTGCAATTGCCTCTGCTTTTTTAATCTCAGGTGGTTGGCCTGACTGGTTACTGTTTTTGTGGGTGTTGGTCGCAATGGTCGGCATGCGAACCTTCGGCATGGCTGCTAACAGACTGATCGATGCGGAAATTGACGCCCGCAACCCTCGAACAGCGTCCAGGGCTGTACCAGCCGGGCTCATTAGTCGACGGGTAATGCTCGGATACATGACGATCTTCGGTCTGATTTTCGTTGCCGCAACCTCTCAACTTGATCCCGTTACATGGTTCCTTGCGCCTATACCCCTTGCCGTCATGATCCTTTATCCGTACATGAAGAGATTTACATGGCTCGCCCACTTCGGAATGGGTGCGGTGTATTTAATAGTTCCGCCAGCGGTTGCCCTTGCAATTGCAGGCACAATGCCATTTGGATTTGTGCTGATTGGTCTTGGTTCTATGTTGTGGGTGGCGGGGTTCGACATCCTTTACGCGACCGCTGACATGGAAGTTGACAGAAAACAGGGTCTACATTCGATCCCAGCACGCTTCGGTCTTGTCACTGCATTGAACACCTCAAGAGCGGCACACTTGATTGCAGTCGTTCTGCTTGCAGAAGCAGGACGATCCCTCGGTGCCAGTCCGTGGTACTTCGCAGGTGTCGTCGTAGCTGCAGTCTTGCTCGCGTACGAACAATCACTTGTCAAAGCAAACGATCTATCTAAGCTGAACATGGCGTTTTTCACAATGAATGGAGTGATTGCCGTCGTGTTTGGGGCACTAGTTGTTATTGGAGAGGTGGTCTGATGGGACGATACATCCTGGGTGTCGCCGGAGCGTCCGGTGCCCCGTACACCCGGCGTGTACTCCAACAAATACTTGAGCTCGGACACGAAGTGTTCGGTGTGGTTACCGACGCTGGGCGAAAAGTACTCGATGTTGAAGAGGGAATTACTCTAACTGGCAACACCGAGACAGACCATGCTCCGCTGCTCGATTGGGCTCAGGCGACTGAAGCACCAGGAAAACTGACACTCCTCCACCACAAAGATGTTGCATCACCGATCGCAAGCGGGTCGTTTGTGACTGACGGAATGGCAGTTGTCCCATGTTCTGGGGGAACGCTGGGACGGATAGCACACGGGATTTCGAACGGGCTCCTTGAGCGAGCAGCAGATGTTTGCCTCAAGGAGAGACGAAAGCTTGTTCTGGTCCCTCGCGAAATGCCGGTCAGCCTGATTCATCTCAAAAACATGACTGCCGTGACTGAAGCCGGCGGGATTGTTCTACCTGCTTCTCCAGGTTTCTACCACCGGCCGGCGAGCGTCAACGATCTCGTAGACATGGTCGCCGGTCGAATACTTGCCTCACTGGGC